>NZ_JBDJMU010000004.1:0-267261 GCF_039674105.1 Luteimonas sp. TWI596 | reverse complement strand
TATGTCGCGGTGGCGCAGCTGTTCGCGTTCCACGCCTCGCGGGCGCTGGGCGTGCGGCCCGACAGCCCGAATGCGCAGGGCACGGTGAACCGCGTCGTCCAGGGCGTGCGCTTGTACCCGCTGGTGCCATGAGCGGCGCGGCCTACTATCTGGGCGTCGATGGCGGCGGCACCAAGACCCGCTTCGTGCTGCTCGATGCCGAAGGCGGCGTGCGCGCCGAGGTCCAGCGCGGCACCGCCTATCACCCGCAGATCGGCCTCGACGGCGTGCGTGCGCTGCTGGCCGACGGCATCGACGCGGTCACGCGGCAAGCGCAGGCGACGCCGGACGCGATCGCCTATGCGTTCTTCGGGCTGCCGGCGCACGGCGAAGACGGCGCGGCCACGCCGCAGCTCGATGCGATACCCGAAGCGCTGCTCGGCCATCGCCGCTATCGCTGCGGCAACGACATGGTCTGCGGCTGGGCGGGATCGCTGGCCTGCGCGGACGGCATCAACATCGTCGCGGGCACCGGCTCGATTGCCTACGGCCAGCGGCAGGGGCGCGAGGCGCGCGCCGGTGGCTGGGGCGAGGTCTTCTCCGATGAAGGTTCGGCGTACTGGATCGCGGTCCAGGGCCTCAACGCCTTCTCGCGCATGGGCGATGGACGGCTGCCGCGCGGGCCCTTGCATGCGGCGCTGCGGGCGCATTTCGAGCTCGCCGACGACCTCGACCTGTGCGCGCGGGTGTACGGCGCGCAGGCCTTGACGCGCGACCGGATCGCGCAGCTGTCGTTGCAGGTCGCCCAGGCGGCCGAGGCCGGCGACGACGTGGCGCGCGCGATCTTCGAACGGGCGGGGCAGGAATTGGCCGCGATCGTCGATGCGGTGCGCCGCGCGCTCGATTTCGGCGACCACGGCCCGGTGCCGGTGACCTGCTCGGGCGGTGCCTTCGGGGCGGGCGCGCTGCTGCAGGCGCCGCTGGCTGCGGCCTTGCAGGCGACCGGCGTCGACTTCGAACTGCGGGCACCCCGCTACGCGCCGCATCACGGCGCGGCGCTGTATGCGATGCGGCTGGCCGGGCATCCGTTGCCCGGCACGATCACGGCCGCCTGAGCCGGCGGCCGCAAAGCGCGTTGGCGCCGGACGCGGGGGTCAGCTGCGCAGGCGCAGCAACTGCGCCTGCAGCGTCTCGACCTGGGCGCGCAATTGCGCATTCTCGCGTTCGAGCGCGTCGACGCGTCGCTGCAATGCGCGCGCGTCCGGGGCGGCGTCGCCCTCGACGTTCTCGCCGTCTTCGCCTTCGCGGGCCGCGCGCGGGCGCTTCTTCGCATCGCGGGCGCGCTTGGCGGCCTGTTTGAGTTCGGCCTTGCCGGCCTGCGCCGCGCTGCGCTGCTCGTCCTCGGGCAGGCTGGCGACCGCGGCGGCGGCGCTGATCGAGATCTCGCCCGCCTTCAGCGCCTCGACCACTTCGGGCGCCGCCTGCGCGTGGATGCGCTCGATCATCATGACCTGGTTGGCGCTGAGCCGGGCTTCGCGCGCCAGATCGGCGCGGGTGGCGGGCACGGGGGTGTCGTCCCACGGCGGACGGTCGTCGTCGGTCGCGACGGCTTCGTCTTCGCTCGCGGGCGGTGGCGATTCGAGCCGCGCCTGCTGGCGCGCCTCCAGGATCGTGCGCTTGCGCAGCGCGAGCACCCCGCGCTGGTAGTCCGACACGCTGCGCCGGCCCAGGTGCTGCTCGATCATCCACAGGTGGACATCGTCCATCGACTTGAAACGGGTGTTCTGCACCGTCTCGAATGGGATGCCGTGCTTCTGGCAGATGCCGTAGCGGTTGTGGCCATCGACGAGCACGTTGCCCCACAGCACCAGCGCGTCGCGGCAGCCTTCTGCGAGCAGGCTGCGCTCCAGCGCCTCGTGCTCGTCGGGTGTCAGCGGATCGATGTAGGCCTTCAGGGCGTCGACGACGACGATGTTCATGCAGCTCCAGGGCGACGGGGGGCGCGCATTGTAGGCGGCGTGCCCGGCGCCGGGCACCGGATGCGTCCGCTCGCTCTGCTCAGGGCCGGCATGACGCCCCGCGCCATGGCGTCTGGGTAAGCTCGTCGGCGTGCCGAACCCAGGATCTGCGCCACCGATGACGCCGTCTTCCCGCGACCCGTACCCCGATGCGCTGCGCGCCGGCGCCCTGCTGCTGGTCGTGTTCGGGCATTGGATCGCGACCTTGCCGCGCATGGCGGACGGCGTGCTGGTCGACACCGGGCACCTGCTCGCGGCCTGGGACGCGGCCGGCTGGCTGACCTGGATCGTGCAGGTCGTGCCGCTGTTCGTGTTCGTCTCGGCCGCGGTCAGCGTCGACAGCGTGGCCCGACGTGCGGCGCAGGGCGCGCAGATGTCCTGGTGGGCGGGGCGGGCGCTCGGGCTGGCGCGGCCGACGCTGACCTACCTGGTGGTGCTTGCCGCGATCGCGATGCTCTCATGGCTGTGGGGCGGTCATCTGCTGGCGGTGTTCGACCGCTCGCTGACGATCCATCTGTGGTTCCTGCTGATGCTGCTCACGGTGCAGGCGCTGCTGCCCTGGAGCCTGCGCCTGGATGCGCGCCTGGGCCTGGGCGCGGTCGCCGGGCTGGTCGTCGTGGCCGGCGTTCTCGACATGATCCGTGCCGGGGCGACATCGGCCGGTGCGCTGCGCACACTCGGTCAGCTGGCGACCGAGCGGCCGGCCGGCATCGCCTGGCTCAACATGCTGGTGGTGTGGCTGATCCCGCAGCAGCTGGGCATCGCCTGGAAGCGCGGGCGTGTTCGCGGCCCGGCGACCGGCGCCGGCCTGCTGCTGCTCGGCACGGCATGGCTGGCGCTGGCGATCGCCGCCGGCTATCCGGTCGCGATGGTCGGGGTGACGCTGGCCGGCAACAACATGCTGCCGCCCACGCTGGCGCTGATCGGGGTGATGTGGCTGCAGGTGGGCCTGGTGCTGCTGTGCGAGCCGCTGGCGCGGCGGGTGCTCGCAGGCCGCGCGCCGGCAAAGGCGATCGCGGTGCTCGGTGCGCTCGGCATGCCGCTGTACCTGTGGCACAAGCTCGCCGAGCTGCCGGCCGCATGGCTGGGCGAGCGACTGGGGCTGCCGATCGACGCTGGACTGCCCGGCGCGCCGGGCTTCTGGCTCGGGCGCGCAGGCTGGATCGCGCTGTGCCTGGTGGTGGTCGCGCCGCTGATCGCCCTGGTCGTGCGTTTCGAACTGCGGCGCGACCGCGACGTCCCGGCGACCGATCGCCGCGTCGATGTTGTGCTCGGCGGCCTGGCGCTGTACGTCGGTCTGGGTGCGGCGCTGGCCCTGGGCGCGTGGCCGGGCGCCGCGATCGGAATGGTCGCCGTGGCCTTGGCGTCCTGGCGCCTGCGGCGACGCGGCGACCGGCGTTGAGCCCGGCTCAGCGAGCGGGTGCGTCGCCGATCGCGGCCGGCGGCGCCCGGTGTGTGGCCAGGCACGTGACCACGCTCAGCGCCACCAGCACGAACGCGATGGCCTCCAGCAGCGTGGGCAGGCGGCGTTCCCAGACAAAGCCGTAGAGCAGGGCGAACAGCGTTTCGAACAGGATCATCTGGCCGACCAGGGTCAGCGGCAGCAGCCGGCTCATGCGGTTCCACAGTGCGTTGCCGATCATCGACGCCAGCAAGGCCACGCCGGCCGACACCCCGATCAGCAGCGCCCAGGCCGAGGACGGTTGGGGCACGCGGGGCAGGGCCCAGGCCAACGGCAACAGCAGGGCGGTCAAGCCGCAGGTGACCACGCCGGTGAGCAGGTTCCACTCGTGGACGGTGATGTGCTGTAGACGGGCCAGCCAACGCGCATTGTGCACCGCAAAGCAGGTCCACGCGGCCAGCGCGCCCACACCGCAAGCCAGCCCGAGCAACTGTCGCCCGACCGTGTCCGCCGCGGGCATCGCCAGCGCCTGCCAGCCGATGCACAGCACGCCGGCTGCGGCCAGCAGCAGCGAGGGCGCGAGCCGGCGCAGCGGTACCGCGTCCCGGTCGCGGCTGCCGACCAGGGTGACGGCGACCGGCAAAAAGCCGATGACCAGCGAGGTCATCGCGATGCCGCCCAACTGCACGGCGCTTGCCAGCAGCAGGTAGTACAGAACGTTGCCGGTGAGTGCCAGCCACACCAGCCCCCGCCATTCGCGGCGGCCGAGCAGGCCGACCAGCCGGGTCCAGTGCGGAGCGATCAGCAGGATCGAGAACAGGCCATAGAACAGATAGCGGCCGATGGTCAGGTCCAGTGGCCGGAAGTCGCGGACCAGCGCCGGCGCCAGGAAGACCAGGCCCCACAGCGCACCTGCGCCGATGCCGCAGGCGACGCCGGCAAGCGTGTCGTGTCGAGGGCTGGCACGCATCGAGTCCATGCGCCGCACGATAGGCAGGATCGACAGCGCCGTCTTGACCCGGTCTCGCGTCGTTGTGGTCCTGCACTCGCGTCTTTCAGCGGCGCGCCTGGCGGCGCGCCTGCGCGGGCGTCTGCCCGTCTGCGCGACGCATCGCACGGGTCAGCGCGCTCTGGTCGGCGTAACCGCAGCGGTAGGCGATCTCGGCGATCGGCAGCGCGGTCCGCGTGAGCAGGTCGCGGGCCCGCGCGAGTCGCAGGGACGACAGCCAGGCGCGTGGCGTGGTGCCCAGTTCCTGCTGGAACAGCGCGTGCAGACGACTGGCGCTCACGCCGACCTGCGCGGCCATCGTCTCGGCGGTCCAACCGCGCGCCGGCTGCGCCTCGACCATCGCCAGCAACGGCGCGAGCCGGGCGCTCGGCTGCGGCGACTCGCCGAGCAGGGTGTCGAGCAGCAGCGGGATCCATAGCCGGAGGCGGTGCGCGGACACGCCGCCGCGCAGGGTCAGCGCTTCCATGTAGTCGATCAGGCTGCGCGCTTCGGGGCCGAGCGCGACGTAGGGCCGACGCGCCAGGCAGTCGGCGATGCGCGGGTCGAGCTCGCTGGTGTGCAGGTCGAGGATGATCGAACGATTCGCAGCGTCGCCGATCTGATCGTGACAGGCGCCGGCCTCGACGAAGGCGCCGAGGCTGCGGTCGAGCTGGGCGCCGGCACCGGCGATGTCCATGTGCAGCCGGCCGTCGAGCGGCAGCACGATCTGTGCGAAGTCATGGCGATCGACCTGGCTGACCGTGCCGTAGGCGCGGATGGCGATCGGCGAGGGGGGAGGGGAGGCGGCCATGGCGATGCGGGAGGCGGGACGGGCGATGCTAGCGCAGCGCGCCATGCAGGGCGGATGGGCGCGGGTCGTCGCGAGGCTGCGCGGGCGACACGGGCGACACAGGCGTGGGGCAGCGTGATCCGTGGACCTTGCGGCGCGACATGAACGGGACCGGGACGAGCGTGTGGGAAGAAAGTGCCTTGGCAACAGTCCGGGGCTTCACCGCCTGCGGCGGGCGCGGCGCCCAGCATCGCGTTTCCTGACCTGTTACGGAGTGCGACCATGAATCTTCGTCCGACCCTGCTGGTGGCCTCGCTCGCGTTCGCGCTGTCGGCATGCGGCGACCGTACCGACGATCGTCAGGCGGCCGCCACACCGGCAACGCCGCCCGCGTCCGCGCCGACCGCCGACGACGGCGCGGCGATGCGCACAGGCCCGACCGACACGATGGCCCCCGGCGACACCCGGACCGGCGCCGCGACTGCGCTGGCGGCGGCTGATCGCAAGGCGCTGCTCACGGTGATCGAGGTCGATCGCCACGAGATCGCGGCCGCGCAGGATGCATTGAAGAAGGGCGTCGGTGAGCGCGCGCAAGCGTACGCCGAGCAACTGCGCACCGACCACGAACGCAGCATGCAGGCCACGCAGGCGATGCTCGACGGCACCCACGAGGGCGCAGGTGCATCGCCGCAGGCGGCAGTGGCCGATGATCCGGCGCTGGCCGCCGAGCGCCGCCAGCACGACACCGAGCGCCAGCGCCTGGAGGGGCTCAATGGCGAGGCGTTCGAGGCTGCGTGGATCGACGCGATGATCAAGGGCCACCAGGCGGCGCTGGACAAGCTCGATCGCGAGCTGATCCCGCAGGCCAGTGCGGCGGACGTGCGCAGTCACCTGGAGCGCACGCGCGAGACGATCGCCGGCCACCTCGAGCGCGCGCAGGCCTTGCAGGCGCCTGCGTCCTGAGTTCGATCACCGAGGAAGATGGGGCGATGCGCGCGTCGTCCCCATCCCCACCCTCAACCCGTGAAGGGCGCAATGCTCCGCACGCGGGGAGGGGGCTCGCAAGCACAGGTCCTAGCTTCCCACATGCGGGGAGGTCGGCGCGCTTGCCGCGCCGGGTGGGGGCGGCGTTCTACACCTCCCGCCCGAACAGGTCGTCCTGCGACGGCGCTGGCGCACTGTAGTCCAGCCGGCCGTCGACGATGCGTGCGGCCGCGGTCCAGGGATGCGGCTGCGATTGTCCCGGTGCCATCAGATGCACCACCTCCCAGCCGCGGGCCTTGAAGTCGTCGGCGATCAGGCTGCGATGGCAACTCCACCACATGGCCTCGGCGCACATGCAGGCGGTGCGCTCGGCGTGCGCGAGGTCCATCAGCTGCGCGCGCGCCTGGGCGTACTCGGCCGTCTCCATGTAGTCGGCGTAGCCGCGGAAACCCGCGTTGCGCCAGGCGGTGTGCGGCGAGTCGCGACGTGCCCGGCGCCGACCGCCCAGCTCGGGCATCGGCACGAAGGCGATGCCCGCCTCGGGCAGGCTGTGCATGAGCGACTGCGCGGCAAAGTGCGGATAGCGGCGCGAGCCGGGATGGCGACGCACGTCGACCAGCGTGGTGATGCCGTCGGCGCGCAACAGGTCGATGAAGACCTCGAACGGTCGCGTCGAGTGGCCGATCGTCCACAGGCGGGGCGTGTGCATGCAGGCAGGCTAATGCTGCGAGCGTGGAGAGCGTGCGCAGTCCATCGATCCGTCGGCCGACAAGCGAACGGGCATGCGGCCACCCGCGTCACGACCGAACCGGCGGACGTCCGTGCCGGTGCCGACACCGGGCTGCACGGCTTGTTCGAACGGCTGCAGCGCGAGCACCACGAGCGCTATCGAGTCGCCGAGTACGTCTGCCGGCGCATACTGGCGCCTTCCGACCCGAGAGTGCCGCATGCCCCCGATCGCCAATGCCGATACGTTCCGCCTGGGCGATCGCCGCGTGAAGCGGCTGGGCTATGGCGCGATGCAACTCGCCGGTCCCGGTGTGTTCGGACCGCCGAAGGACCACGCCGCCGCCCTTGCGGTGCTGCGCGAGGCGGTCGCGTTGGGCGTCGACCACATCGACACCAGCGATTTCTACGGCCCGCACGTGACCAATCGGCTCATTCGCGAGGCGCTGCACCCGTATGCCGACGATCTGACGATCGTGACCAAGATCGGTGCCCGCCGCGACGACGATGCCGCCTGGCTGCCCGCGTTCTCGCCGCAGGCGTTGCGCCAAGCGGTGCACGACAACCTGCGCAACCTCGGCCTCGACGTACTGGATGTGGTCAACCTGCGGATCATGTTCTCCGCGCACGGCCCGGCGGAAGGCTCGATCGAGGCGCCGCTCGCGGTGCTGGCCGATCTGCAGCGACAAGGGCTGGTGCGCCACATCGGCCTGAGCAACGTCACCGCGACCCAGGTGGCGCAGGCGCGGGAGATGGTCGAGGTGGTGTGCGTGCAGAACCTGTACAACATCGCGCATCGCAACGACGATGCGCTGATCGATACGCTGGCCACCGACGGCATCGCCTACGTACCGTTCTTCCCATTGGGTGGATTCACACCGCTGCAATCATCCACGCTGTCGACAGTCGCCCACGACCTGGGCGCGACGCCGATGCAGGTCGCACTGGCGTGGTTGCTGCGCCGCGCGCCCAATCTGCTGTTGATCCCCGGCACGTCTTCGCTCGCGCATCTGCGCGAGAACCTGGCCGCCGCGGCGCTGGTGCTGCCGGCAGCGGCGATCGCGACCCTGGACGGCATCGCCGCCGGTTCGGCGTAGCCGATCCTGGCAGCCAGGCCGGTCAGCGCCGCTTGGCCAGCCACCGATCGAGCTGGCCGGCGAACGCCTGACGATCCCGGGCGTGAAACGCGGTCGGTCCACCGGTCTGCACACCGGCGCCGCGCAGCTCGTCCATGAAGTCGCGGATCGACAGCCGCTCGGCGATGCTGTCGGGCGAGAACGGCTGGCCGCGCGGATCGATGGCCTGCGCACCCAGCGCGAGCACCCGGGCGGCCAGCGGGATGTCCTGGGTCACCACCAGATCGCCGGCCGCGACGCGGGCGACGATGGCATCGTCAGCGGCATCCGGGCCACCTTCGACCTGAAGGGCGCGCACATGGCGCGAGGGTGGGGTGCGCAGCCATTGGTTGGCGACCAGCGTGACCGCGACCTGGGCGCGGTCGGCGGCGCGGAACAGGATGTCCTTGACCGGGCCCGGGCAGGCATCGGCATCGACCCAGATCCGCGCGGGACCCGTGGCCGGCGTGGTCACTCGGCGGCGTCGGACGCTGCCGGCGTATCGGTGCGGCTCGCCTCGCGCTCGGCGCGCTTCTTGGCGTCCTTCTCGTCTTTCTTCTTCTTCTTGGCGAGTTCGCGCTGGCGTTTTTCGAACGAATAGTTGGGCTTTGCCATGGGGCCTTCGAGGTTGGGCGAACCCCCAGTGTACCGCCCCACCCAAAACCGGGGTCAGAGTGCACTTCTCGGTCAGCGAGAAATGCACTCTGACCCCGGTTCTGGTTTTGGGGCTGGGTGCGCTGATCGGTCGCAGCGGGGGCGGCTATGGCGGACCGGCAAATGAATGGCCGACTGCCTATGATGGGCGTGTTCATGCCTCCCGACTGCCGGGCCATGGACGGGAGGGCACACCGCTCGCCAGGGGGCCTTGATCGAGATCAAGGTGAAGCGACATCACGGGCGCCTAACATTCCTCTATCCAAGAAAGGGGGCGGCGAATGCACGCCATGACTGAAACCTATAACGACAAAGTAGTCCGCCAGTTCGCGGTGATGACCGTGGTCTGGGGCATCGTGGGCATGCTGGTGGGGGTGATCATCGCCGCCCAGCTCTACGCGCCTGCGCTGAACTTCGAGATTCCGTGGCTGAGCTACGGTCGTCTGCGCCCGCTGCACACCAACGCGGTGATCTTCGCGTTCGGTGGCTGCGCCCTGTTCGCGACCAGCCTGCATGTGGTCCAGCGCACCTGCCATGTGCGCTTGCTGTCCGACAAGCTGGCCGCCTTCGTGTTCTGGGGCTGGCAGGCGGTCATCGTCGCTGCGGCAATCTCCCTGCCGCTGGGCCTGACCCAGGGCAAGGAGTACGCCGAGCTCGAATGGCCGATCGACCTGCTGATCACCGTGGTCTGGGTCGCCTACGCGGTGCTCTACCTGGGCACGATCGCCAAGCGCCGGGTCAAGCACATCTATGTGGCCAACTGGTTCTTCGCGGCGTTCATCATCGCCGTGGCGCTGCTGCATATCGTCAACAACATCGCAATTCCGGTCGGCCCGCTGAAGTCCTACCCGGTCTACAGCGGCGCGGTCGATGCGATGGTGCAGTGGTGGTACGGCCATAACGCGGTCGGCTTCTTCCTGACCGCCGGCTTCCTGGGCATGATGTACTACTACGTGCCCAAGCAGGCCGGTCGCCCGATCTACTCCTACCGCCTGTCGATCGTGCACTTCTGGGCGCTGATCGCCGTCTACATGTGGGCCGGTCCGCACCACCTGCAGTACACCGCGCTGCCGGACTGGGCGCAGTCGCTGGGCATGGTGTTCTCGCTGATCCTGCTGGCCCCCAGCTGGGGCGGCGCGATCAACGGCGTGATGACGCTCTCGGGGGTGTGGCACAAGCTGCGGACCGACCCGATCCTCAAGTTCCTGATCGTCGCGATCTCGTTCTACATGATCGCCACGTTCGAGGGACCGATGATGTCGATCAAGACGGTCAACTCGCTCTCGCACTACACCGACTGGACCGTGGGCCACGTGCACGCCGGTGCGCTGGGCTGGGTGGCGATGATCTCCATCGGCTCGATCTACGCGTTGATGCCGCGCCTGCTGGGCCTCAAGGAGATGTACTCGACCAAGTGGATCGACCTGCATTTCTGGCTGCACACCGTCGGCGTGGTGCTCTATATCGCTTCGATGTGGATCGCCGGCGTCATGCAGGGCCTGATGTGGCGCGCCACCAATGAGGACGGCACGCTGACCTACAGCTTCGTCGAAGGCCTCAACGCCACCTATCCGTACTACCTGGTGCGTCTGCTGGGCGGCATCGTCGTCCTGTCGGGCATGCTGCTGATGGCCTACAACTTCTGGAAGACCTACCGCCAGAGCCAGGTCGTCACGGCCGACCAGCCGGTGCTTCCGCCCGACATCTCCCACAACCCCGCCCCGGTGGCCGCGCAGGTCTCCGCAGGAGGCCAGGCATGAGCGGCGAGAACAAGAACGCGCACGAGAAGGTCGAAAAGAACGTCGGTCTGATGGCCGTGCTGATCGCGGTGGCAGTGTCGTTCGGCGGCCTGGCCGAGATCGTGCCGCTGATGTACCAGGCCGAGGCGATCGAGCCACTGCCGGGCGTGGAGCCGTACCCGGCGCTGGAGTTGGCCGGACGCGACGTGTATGTCCGCGAGGGCTGCTACAACTGCCACTCGCAGATGGTGCGCACGCTGCGCTTCGAGTCCGAGCGCTACGGCCACTACTCGCTGGCCGGCGAGTCGGTCTACGACCGGCCGTTCCAGTGGGGCAGCAAGCGGACCGGGCCGGATCTGGCCCGTGTCGGTGGCCGCTACTCCGACGACTGGCACCGGGTGCACTTGAACAACCCGCGCGACGTGGTGCCCGAGTCGAACATGCCGGCCTATTCGTGGCTGGCCAAGGCCACGCTCGACGGCGAACAGGTCAGCCGTCGCATGCAGGCCCTGCAGCGCCTGGGCGATCCCTACACCGACGAGCAGGTGGCGCAGGCCGCCGAGGACGTCTCGGGCAAGACCGAACTCGATGCCGTGGTCGCCTACCTGCAAGGCCTCGGCCGCCACGCCCCCAAGGGAGGGGACAGCCAATGATTTCCGGAATCGTCACCGCGATCCTGCTGCTGTGCTTCATCAGCGGCTGGGTCTGGGCGTGGAGCCCGAAGCGCAAAACCGAATTTGAGGCAGCCGCGCAGCTGCCGCTGGACGATGACGAGGAGCAGGGGTCATGAGCAACGCTTGGTCGTGGTATGTCATCGCCATCGTGGCGGTGAACATCGTCGGCTGCGTCTGGCTGCTGATCTGGACGTCGCGGCGCCGCCCCGGCGACCCGAAGCCCGATGACACCAGCCATGTCTGGGACGGCGACATCACCGAGTACAACAAGCCGCTGCCCAAGTGGTGGATCAACTTGTTCTACCTGACAGTGGTGTTCGCGATCGGCTACCTGATCTGGTACCCGGGCCTGGGCAACTTCGCGGGCACCAGCGGCTGGACGTCGGCGCGCGAGCACGATGCCGACAAGGCCCGCCGCGACGCCCAGCTCGAGGAGACGTTCGGCGCGTTCGCGGGCAAGCCCCTCGAGCAGTTGGCCGGCGACCCGCGCGCGATGGACCTGGGCCGTTCGATCTTCGTCAACACCTGTGCAGCCTGCCACGGCTCGACCGCGCAGGGCGCACCGGGCTACCCGAACCTGACCGACAATGTCTGGAACTGGGGCGGCGAGCCGGAGCGGATTCTCGAGACGGTGCTCGATGGCCGTCAGGGCATCATGCCGCCGCTGGGGTCGGTGCTGGCCGGGATCGGCGGCGATGTGGCGGTGACTCAGACGGCCGCCTATGTGCGGGCGCTGCGTTCGCCGGATCTGGAGCAGACGCTGAGCACCGACTACATGGCCGCGCGCGGCGAGCAGCATTTCCAGGGCCTGTGCGTGGCCTGCCATGGTGTCGACGGCAAGGGCAATCAGGCGCTGGGCGCTCCGAACCTCACCGCGCGCAACACCCTGTACCCGAACACGCTCGAGAGCATCCGCCAGACGATCAACGAAGGGCGGCACGGCGTCATGCCCGCGCATCGCGACCTGCTGGGCGAGACCCGCTCGCGCCTGGTTGCAGCCTATGTCTGGTCGTTGTCCAATCAGCCTGCAGCGGACACCACGGCACGCCAATGACGGATTTCACGGAACCGCGCTTCGACCACCCGCCACGTCCGCTGGCGCAGCGGGTAGGCGCGATTCTGTGGCCGAGCTTCTTTGCGGCGGGCGTGTGCACCATGGTGTTGTTCGCCTTCGTCGATCCCCTCGCGCTTCGCGACATGACCTTCCCCGATCTGCCGCTGTCGCGCGAGCTGGGATACACCCTCGGATTCTTCATGTTCTGGCTGGCGACTGCGGCCTCCAGCCTGTTCACATGGATCCTTCTGCGGCCTGCGAGCCGCTTCAACCGACCGTTGTCGCCGGACTGAGCCGGCGGTGATCGTCGACGCGGCGCGGCACCTGCGCGCTGCGACATCGGGTCGCATTCCGACGCCCTGACAGGGGCGGACAATAGCGTTCATCACCGAACGCGCACTGCGGTCGCACCCCTATCGGTAGCCAGATGAATCGCATCCAGCCCAAGTGTCCCTCGTCCATCGCACCGCATTCCGGAGCGACGACGTGAAGGGGTCGATCCCGCTCGAAGTCGTCGACGACGGCGGTTCTGTCTACCAGAGCGAGCGCAAGGTCTACCCGCGCGACGTGTCGGGCCGGCTCAACCGGCTGCGCGTGGCGGCGGTGTTCTGGCTGCTGGGCATGTTCTACCTGTTCCCCTGGCTGCGCTGGGATGGTCGTCAGGCGGTGCTGTTCGATCTGCCGGCGCGCAAGTTCCACGTCTTCGGTCTGACCTTCTGGCCGCAGGACTTTCTGTTCCTGGCACTGCTGCTGATCATCGCGGCGCTGGCGTTGTTCTTCTTCACCGCGCTCGCCGGGCGCCTGTTCTGTGGCTACGCCTGCCCGCAGACGGTGTGGACCGAGGTGTTCCTGTGGATGGAGCGCTGGACCGAGGGCGATCGCTCCAAGCGCATGAAGCTCGACGCCGGTCCCTGGACCGGCGAGAAGGTGATGCGCAAGGGCGGCAAGCACCTGATCTGGGCGGTGTTCGCGCTGTGGACGGGCTTTACGTTCGTCGGCTTCTTCACCCCGATCACCGACCTGGGCGCGCGCGCGGCGACGCTGTCGTGGGGCGGCTGGGAAACGTTCTGGGTGTTGTTCTACGCCTTGGCCACCTGGGGCAATGCCGGCTTCCTGCGCGAGCAGGTCTGCAAGTACATGTGCCCCTATGCGCGCTTCCAGAGCGCGATGTTCGACCGCAATACCCTGATCATCGCCTACGACCCGATGCGCGGCGAGCCGCGCGGTCCGCGCAAGCGCGCGCTGGGCAGCGTGCTTGCCCGCGGTCGTGGCCTGCTCGACAAACTGGTGGCCTACGACTACGTGTTCCGCGCCGGGCGCCACCCATCGGCGGCCAGCCAGAACGCGCAGGCGCGCGGCACCATCACCTGGGACGGCGATCTGGGCACGATCGAACCGTTGCCCAAGTTCGCGCCCGAGGCGTTGGGCGACTGCATCGATTGCACGATCTGCGTGCAGGTCTGTCCGACCGGCATCGACATCCGCAATGGCCTGCAGTACGAGTGCATCGCCTGTGGTGCCTGCATCGACGCCTGCGACAGCGTCATGGACAAGATGGGCTATCCGCGTGGCCTGATCCGCTACTCCACGCAGAACGCGATCGACGGCAAGGCCACCAAGGTGCTGCGTCCGCGCATCTTCGTCTACGGCGCGCTGCTGGTGGCGCTGTGCGTGGCCTGGGCGGTCGGCGTGGGCACCCGCAGCGACCTGATCGTGGAAGTGCTGCGCGATCGCAACGCGCTGTACCGCGACGCCGGCGATGGCAGGACCGAGAACGCCTACACCCTCAAGCTGGTCAACAAGTCCGATGCGGCGCGCGAGTTCCGCATCCTGGTCGAATCCGCGACGCCGGGCATCGAACTGCGCGACAATGCCCACGCCGTGCCTGCGCGTGCGGAGGAGGTGGTCTCGTTCCCGCTGGTGCTGGTGGCGCCTGAACAGGTGCGGGGCCGCCACGAGGTGCGGTTCGTCGTCGAGTACGGCGACGGCAAGCGCCAGACAGTCGACAGCAGCTTCTTTGGACCGATGTGATGAATGACAGCAAGCGCCCGCTGTGGCAGATCCCGGTGATGTGGCTGGTCATCGGCCTGCCGCTGGCCTCCATCGTCGCCGGCGTGGGGCTGGTGGTCATCGCCACGCGTTCGGGCGGCGCCGATGTCGTCAACGATGAGGTGCGCCGCGTCTCGCAGATCCAGACCACCGATCTCGGCCCGGACGCGAAAGCGCGGCAGTTGGGTCTCAGTGCGATCGTGCGGATCGACGAGACGATGGTCGAGGCGATCCCGGCGACCGGCGAGTTCCCGCGCGAGGCGCGCTTGCAGTTGCGTCTGCAGCATCCGACCCAGTCGCAGGACGACCTGACGCTCGAGCTGGCACTGACGGACACCGGGTGGCGCTCGACCACGCCGATCGACGACGGCCATGACTGGATCGTGCAGCTGGCGCCCCTGGATGGGACCTGGCGCCTGCAAGGTCGCCTGCCCAAGCAACAGCACGCCGCCCGCCTGGCGCCGTCGCTGCAGCCCTGATGCAGACGTGAACGCCGCTGCGCATCCCGCACCTGCGGGCTGCTTCCACTGTGGCGAGCCGCTGACCGCGCACGCCGTGCAGGCGCCGATCGACGGCGCCACGCAGGCGTTCTGTTGCGACGGCTGCGCGGCGGCGGCGCAATGGATCCGCCACGCCGATCTGGGCGATTACTACCGCCTGCGCAGTGCGATGCCCGCGCCGGTCGGCAACGAGGCGATCGACTTCGGGATCTGGGATCGCGAGGATCTGCTGCGCGAACACGCCAACCCGGTGCCCGGTGGACGCGCGCTCACCCTGCTGACCGACGGCATGCGCTGCGCGGCGTGCGCATGGTTGATCGATCGCGCGCTGCGCCGCGAGGCAGGCGTGCTCGATGTCACCGCCAACGCGGTGACCGGCCGCATCCGTATCGCCTGGGATCCGGCGCGCACGGTGCTGTCAAAGGTGCTGCAGCGGCTGGCCGCGCTGGGGTATCGCCCGTACCTGGCGGGTGGCGAGGCGCGCGAGCGCGCCCGGGTGCGTGAGCGCCGGCGCTGGCTGCTGCGTCTGGGCATTGCCGGCCTGGGCACGCTGCAGGCGATGATGTTCGCCGAGGCGCTGTACCTGGATTTCGACCAGCAGATGCCGCACGCCACGCGCGACTTCTTCCGCTGGATCACCTTCATGGTGTCGACCCCGGTGGTGTTCTATGCCGGCTGGCCGTTCCTGGCAGGCATGGCGCGCGAGCTGCGCCAGCGCCATGTCGGCATGGACACGCTGATCGCGACCTCGACCCTGCTGGCGTACCTGGCCAGCCTGTGGGAGACGATCCGCGGGGGGACCCATGTCTGGTACGACGCGGCGGTGATGTTCGTGTTCCTGCTGTTGGCCGCCCGCATGCTCGAGCAACGCGCGCGCAACGTCGCCACCGCCCAGGTCGATGCGCTGGCGCGTGCGCGGCCGTCGCTGGCGGTGCGCGAGCGCGCCGACGGCACGCGCGAGTCGGTGCCGGCCGCCGAACTCGTCGCCGGCGACATCGCCTGCGTCGCGGCCGGCGATGTCTTGCCCGCCGACGGCGTGCTGCTCGATGGTGAGGCGGTGTTCGAGGAGTCGCTGCTGACCGGCGAGTCGGCACCGGTGCGTCGCGTTGCCGGCGAGGCGCTCTACGCCGGCACGGTCTGCCGCGAGTGGCCGGTGCGGGTACGCGTGACCTGCACCGGCGCCGACACGCGCTTGTCGCAGCTGACCCGGCTGGTCGAACAGGCGCAGTCGCATCGGCCGCGCCTGGCGCGCCTGGCCGACGGCATCGGCAGCCGCTTCGTCGCCGGGCTGTTGCTGACCGCGCTGGCGGTCTATGTGGGCTGGCGCATCCACGATCCGGCGCGCGCGTTCGAAGTGACGCTGGCGCTGCTGGTGGTCAGCTGTCCCTGTGCGCTGTCGCTGGCGGTGCCCACGGCGCTGGCCACCGCGCACGGCGCGTTGGCCCGGCTCG
This sequence comes from Luteimonas sp. TWI596, assembly GCF_039674105.1. Lineage (NCBI taxonomy): Bacteria > Pseudomonadati > Pseudomonadota > Gammaproteobacteria > Lysobacterales > Lysobacteraceae > Luteimonas > Luteimonas sp. TWI596. The sequence continues at coordinate 251,138 of NZ_JBDJMU010000004.1, read as the reverse complement.
GCGTACTGGCGACCCGGGCCGATGCCCTGGAGACGCTCGCCAGTGCGACCGACATGGTCTTCGACAAGACCGGCACGTTGACCGACGCGCGTCCCGAACTCGATGAGGCGACCGGCTTCGACGGTTTCGATCCGCAGCGTGCGCTGCGGATCGCGGCCGCGCTCGAGCGCGATGCCAATCATCCGATCGCGCAGGCGTTTGCGCATGTCGCTGCCGATGCCGCCGCCGAGGCGATGGCAGTGGTGCCGGGGCAGGGGGTGGAAGGCACCGTCGAAGGCGTCCGCTGGCGGCTGGGCCAGGCGGCGTTCGCTGCCGGGCGCGCAGACGATGGCGCGCTGTGGCTGGGCGATGGCCGCCGCGCGGTGGCCCGGTTCACGCTGCGCGAGCACGTACGCGAGGACGCGGCTGCCGCCCTGCAGGGCCTGCGTGAGCTGGGACTGGTGCTGCACCTGTCCAGCGGCGATGCGCAGGCGCCGGTCACGGCGCTGGCGGCGCGGCTGGACATCGAAGATGCGCATGCGCGCCAGACGCCGGAAGACAAGCTCACGCGGGTGCGCGCGCTGCAGGCCGAGGGCCGCACCGTGGCGATGATCGGCGACGGCCTCAACGATGCGCCGGTGCTGGCCGGCGCCGACGTGTCGATCGCGATGGGCGAGGGCGCATCGCTGGCCCAGCGCGCTGCCGACCTGGTCACCGCCGGGCCGACCCTGCGCCGTATCCCGGCGACGATCGCGGTGGCGCGGCGCGCCCGCCGGGTGATCCGGCAGAACCTGGGCTGGGCGCTTGCCTACAACCTGCTGGCGATCCCGGTGGCGGCGGCCGGACTGGTGACGCCGTGGCTGGCGGCGCTGGGCATGGCATTGTCGTCGCTGCTCGTCACCGCCAATGCGCTGCGCCTGACGCGGGTGCCGGCGACCGGAGAACCGAGATGAGAAGTCTGCTGTTGTTGGTCCCGATCAGCCTGGTCCTGCTCGGCATCGCGATTGCCGCGTTCGTCTGGGCGGTCAGGCGCGGCCAGTTCGACGACATGGACACCCCGGCGCTCGACATCCTGGTCGACGACGATGGCCGCGACGGCACCGCGCACACATCGGCCGGGCGGGACCCGGAGACAGCACCGACGTCTGCGCCGCAGGACCGGCCGCGTGCCGATTGACTGGCTGGTGGTGCTGGCCGCGCTGACCAGCGGCCTGCTCGGCGGCCTGCACTGTGCGGCGATGTGCGGCGGTATCGCGACCGGGTTCTCGGCCACATCCCCGACCGGTGGCTGGCCGCATGCGCTGCAGGTCAACCTGGGCCGCGTCGGTGGCTACGTGCTGGCCGGCGCGATCGTCGGCGGCTTCGGGCACGGCCTGGTCGGCGTGTTCGGCAACCCCTGGATTGGCTTCGGGCTACGCATGCTGCTGGGCGTGGCGCTGGTGCTGGTCGCGCTGCGGCTGTTCGGGCGCGGCGGCTTCGACCTGCTGCGCCGGCCGGGCGCGCGTCTGTGGGCCTGGCTGCAGCCGTTGCAGCGACGCCTGCTGCCGGCCGAGACCGCGCCGCGCCGGATCGCGTTGGGGATGGTGTGGGGCTGGTTGCCCTGTGGGCTCAGCCTGAGCCTGCTGACGGTGGCCTGGATGCAGGCCAGCGTGCCGGGCGGCGCGCTGACGATGGCCGCGTTCGGCCTGGGCACGTTGCCGGTGATGCTGCCGCTGACCTGGTCGGGCCAGCGCGTTGGCCGGTGGCTGCAGCGCCCGCGGCTGCGTGCGCTCGCGGCGTCGCTGGTCCTGGTGGCGGGCCTGCTGACGTTGGCAGGCCCGTGGTTGATGCAGGTGCCGGCGCTGCATGGGCCGTTGTCGGCGATCGGCTGCATGCCGCCGCCGCTGTAGCCGCAACGCGTCGGCGGCGTCAGCGCCCGAACGGCGGCACTGGCCCGGCGGGCACGATGCCGGTGGGATTGATCTGCCGGTGGCTCTGGTAGTAGTGCCGTTTGATGTGGTCGAAGTCGACGGTCGGCGCGACCGCTGGGTGGCGGTACAGGCGCTGAGTGTAGGCGAGCAGGGCGGGATAGTCGACCAGCCGGCGCAGATTGCACTTGAAGTGCCCGTGGTAGACCGCGTCGAAGCGCAGCAGCGTGGTGAACAGGCGCCAGTCGGCCTCGGTCAGTTGCTGGCCGCACAGGAACGGCTCGCCCGACAGCCGCAGCTCCAGCCAGTCGAGGGTCGCGAACACCGCCTCGACGGCCTCGTCGTACGCCGCCTGGCGGGTCGCAAAGCCCGCCTTGTAGACGCCGTTGTTGAGCCCGTCGTAGATGCGCGCATTGACCGCGTCGATCTCCTCGCGCAGGGCCTGGGGGTAGTAGTCGCCCTCGGCCGCGCCGACGCCGTCGAAGGCGCTGTTGAACATGCGGATGATGTCGGCCGATTCGTTGCTGACGATGGTGCCGCGCTGGGTGTCCCACAGCACCGGCACGCTGACCCGGCCGGTGTAGCGCGGGTCGGCGGCGGTGTAGAGCTGCCACACCGTCTCCGCGCCGTTGATCCGGTCGGGCACGACGCCCGGCGCCTGCGCGAAGGTCCAGCCGTCGTCGGCCATCAGCCAGTGGGTGACCGACAGGCCGATCATGTCCTGCAGGCCCTTGAGCTCGCGGAACAGGGTCGTGCGGTGCGCCCAGGGGCAGGCGCGTGCCACGTAGAGGTGGTAGCGCCCGGGTTCTGCGGCGAACCCGGCCGTTCCGGTGGGGCCGGCGCTGCCGTCGGCGGTGACCCAGTTGCGGAACTGCGTCTGCGGCCGGGCCAGGCGTCCGTCGCCGTCGACCAGTCCGTCATCGTCGTGATGCCAGCGGCCTTCGATCAGCATGCCCATCGTGCGGGGTCTCCAAGCGGTAGGCCTGCAGTGTGCCGCCTGCGGCATCAAGCGCGCGTGCCTGTCGGGCCGCGACCGGCGCTTGACGCATCGGCGCGCAGACTGCGCGCTTACCCGCACGAGCATGCCAATGCACAGCCCACCGCAGAACCCGCACGACCTCTCGCGCCACGACATCCCCGGCATTCTGGCGACGATCGATGCGGAGGTGCGCACGCGCTTCGATGCAGGCGAGGGCAAGGTCGCCGATTACATCCCGGCACTGGCGTCGGTGCCGCGCGCGCGCTTTGGCATGGCGGTCGCCACGCTCGACGGCGACGTCTACAGCGTCGGCGACGCCCAGATGCCGTTCTCGATCCAGAGCATCTCCAAGGTGCACACGCTTACGCTCGCCCTCGACGCGGCGGGCGATGCGCTGTGGAAGCGGGTCGGGCGCGAGCCCTCGGGCGATCCGTTCAACTCGTTGGTGCAGCTCGAACACGAGTGCGGCATTCCGCGCAATCCATTCATCAATGCCGGGGCGCTCGTGGTCGCCGATGTGCTGTTGTCGAAGTACTCCGACCCGGAGGCCGCGCTGCTGGCCTTCATGCGCGAGCGCTCGGGCAATGCCGAGGTCGGCCGCGACGAAGAGATCTCGACCTCGGAGCGCCGCAGCGGCTATCGCAACATCGCGCTGGCGAACTTCATCCGCAGCTTCGGCAATATCGAAAACGAGGTCGACGCAGTGCTCGACCTGTACTTCTTCCAGTGCGCGCTGCGCATGAACTGCGTGGATCTGGCGCGCAGCGTGCGTTATCTGGCCGGTCGCGGGGTGTGTCCGGGCACCGGCACGCGCGTGACCAGCGTCGAGCGCAGCACGCGCATCAATGCGGTGATGATGACCTGCGGCACCTACGATGCCGCAGGCGAATTCGCCTTCCACGTCGGCTTGCCGGCCAAGAGCGGGGTCGGCGGTGGCATCGTCGCGGTGGTGCCCAACGTGCTCAGCCTGTGCGTGTGGTCGCCGCCGCTCGACGACAAGGGCAACTCGCTGCTCGGCGGGTACGCGCTGCATCGGTTCACGCGGATGACCGGGCTGTCGGTGTTCTAGGGGCATCGCGCGCGCACCGCCCCTGGACGGTGCGCGCGATTGCGATCACGGGCTTTGGTAGTAGACGTCGTCGATGAACAGGTCGACCGGCTGGCCGGGGGCATCGCCGGCGAGCATGAAGAACTGCTTGACCGCGTGCAGGTCGAGATCGTGGAACGCGGAGAACGGGATGCTGACTTCGTGCCAGGCGCCGTCGCGGACCAGGCCGTACTGCTGGCCACCCGGTGCGAAGGGAATCCAGCTGTCGCCGAACGAGGTGTTGATGCCGACACGGAACGGTGCCTGGCTGGCAGTGCGCATGCGGAACTTCAGGCTGCCGCCGGCGTAGGCCCCCATGTTGCGCACGTCGGTGATGATGCCCAACCCGAACCAGTTGCCTGGGTTGGCGCGAAACGCCATCAGTTCGCTGCCCTCGAACGGCGCGGCGGCGATCGGCGTGAGGTTGTTCCACAGGAACAGGTCGGTGTTGCTGCCGAAATCCAGTGCGCCGGCCAGGCCGCTGCGCTCGGTGAACACCCCGAACTGGCCGGCCGGTGCGGCGTTGTTGCTGCCCAGGTACAACTCGCTGTCGGGATGGTCCTGATAGAGCCGGATCCAGTCGACTTCCATGCGCCCGGGCAGCGGCGCGGTGACGTCCTGCGGCGTGTGCACACCGGTGTAAGTGCCACCGACGGCGATGTTGAGCAGTAGGAAGTGCGGGGCGTGGAACTCGTGCACCTGCGGCCCTTCGACATCGGAGATGTCGAACTCGAAGTACTGCTGGCCGTCGATCGAGACGCGGATGAAGTTCGGGTCCCAGGTCAGCTTGTAGATATGGAAGTCCTGGTGCAGGGCGACCGGGCTGTCGTACACCGTGGCGTGCGAGGCGTGCGAGCCGTTGTAGTCCCAGTGCACGGCGGCCCCGATCCGGCGATTGGCCATGCCGTCGGCGATCGCCTGCGCCGAGCCGGCCTCCATCATGTCGATCTCGCCGCGCGCCGGCCATACCCCCACCGCACCGAGCATCCAGTAGGCCGGCCACACGCCATTGCCGGCCTCGGGAATCTTGATCCGTGCTTCGAGCGTGCCGTACTTGAACTGCACACGCCCCTCGGTCTTGAGCCGCGCCGAGGTAAACGGGCTGCCGTCGAAGTTCTCGCGCCGCGCCTCGATGATCAGGCGGCCGTTCTCGATACGCGCGTTCTCCGGACGGCTGGTGTAGTACTGCATTTCAGAATTGCCCCAGCCGCACAGGCCGATCTGGCACCCCGTGCCCACGTCGTAGGTCCAGGTGTTGCCATCGATCGACGGGCCGTCGAAGTTCTCCTGCCAGACGGGGGTCTGGGCATGGGCGGCGGGGGCGAACGTGGCGGCTGCGCCCAGGCAGGCGACGAGCGGCAGGGCGAACAGGCGTACGCGATCCATGACGGACTCCTTGCATTCGAAAGGGGAACGGCGCGGTGGGGACGGCCGGCGTCGAGCCTGCGTGTGCTTGACAGCGCTGTCAGCCATCTTGAAGCGGTGATGTCGCGTTCCGCGATCGGGGTCACGGATTGGCGTCGGCGTCGAGTGAAATCAGCACGGCGCGTGAGGCGAGCATGTTGCGCGGCAGCACAGGGATGCGCCGGTGCGCACGCTTCGCGCACCTGAGGGGCATCTCGCTGAGGCGCTGCACGGGCGCACGCAGCCCCGCTAAGCTGGGCGATCCGCCTTCCGTCCCTTACCCCAATGCCGATTCGTCTGTGGTTGCTGTGTTGCGGACTGCTCGCCGGATGCGCCGGCGGCAGTGCGCCGCGCGACCCGTCACCGGCGCAGGAGACCGTCTTGCCTACGACACCGTCCATCTCCGAGACCGCATTCGCCGTGCCCAGCGGCTATCCCGCTGCCGTCGCCGCGGCGACAGCGGCGGTGCCGCCCGCACTGCCTGACGTCGAAGGCCTGCGGCTGGGCCGGTATGCCGGCATCGAGGCGCTGCTGGTGGAGACGCCGCTGGCGACGGCTGCGATCGCGCTGCACGGCGGGCATCTGCTCTCGTATGTGCCAGCCGGACAGGAAGATGCGCTGTGGCTGTCGCCGTCGGTCAAGCCACTGCCGGACGCGATCCGTGGCGGCACGCCGGTGGTATGGCCGTACTTCGGCCGGCAGGGCCAGACCGGCGAGGTGCCAGCGCACGGATTCGTGCGCACGGTGCGCTGGCGGGTGCTCGCGGCCGCGCGTGCCGACGACGGCAGCGTCGCCATCGAACTGGCGCCGCCGGATTTCCCGGAGCTGGGTCTGCAACTGTGGATGACGCTGCGCATCGGCCAGGCGCTGGAACAGACGCTGGTGACCACCAACATCGGCCCGCGTCCGGTTGCGATCACCCAGGCGCTGCACACCTACTTCCGGGTCTCCGATGTCGCCCAGGTCCGCGTGTCCGGACTCGACGGCCTGACCTATCTCGACAAGAACGACGGCTACGCCGCGCATGTGCAGGCCGGAGACTGGCGATTCGACGATCCGCGCGATCCGAACCGCAGCGACCGCATCTATGGCGATGCGCCCGGACGCTACGTGCTCGACGATCCGGGCCTGGATCGCAGGATCGCGCTCGACGTTGCGGGCAGCCGGTCGCTGGTGGTCTGGAACCCGGGCGCCGCGGCCGCGGCGCGCATGGACGACATCGGCCAGGCCTGGCGCGGGTTTTTGTGTCTGGAGGCGGCCAACGCCGGGCCGGATGTCGTCGCGCTGGCGCCCGGCGCCACGCACCGCTTGACCCAGACCGTGCGCGTGCTTGCGGGCGCTGAGCGCGGGTGACCAATGGCCGGGGCGCGGCCGCAGCGTGCCCGGTATGCTTGGCAGTCGGCCGCCCGGCACTCGCCGTTGGCGGCATTCCGACCGTGTTTCGATGGAGATCGCGCTTGAAGAAGACCCTGCTGTCCGCGGCGACCGCCGTGGCGATGACGATGGCGGCCACCGCCGCCGCTCATGATCACCGCTGTCTCGAGGAGACCTGCACGTTGCAGGCGTTGTTTGCGAGCGAGCCCGGCGCCGGCGGCGCATCCACCGCTGGCGATCCCGTCGCCGCGCAGCGCATGGGCAGCTGGGGCATCGACACCGCGGGCATGGACACCTCGGTACGGCCAGGCGAGGACTTCTTCGGCTACGTGAGCGGCAACTGGGCCAAGACCACGCAGATTCCGTCCGATAAATCGAGCTATGGCGCGTTCCTGGTCCTGCGCGATCTGTCGGAGGCGCGCGTGCGTCAGCTGGTCGAGGGGTACGACGCGGCCGACACCGCGCATCCCGACCGCGCCAAGGTCGCCACGCTCTATGCCGGCTTCATGGACCAGGCCGCGATCGAGGCGCTGGGCGCCCAGCCGCTGGCGCCCAAGCTCGCCGCGATCCGCGCGGCCGGCGACAAGGATGCGCTGGCCAGGCTGATGGGCCAGAGCCAGGGCGACTTCGGTCGCAGCTTCTTCGGCCTGGGCGTGTCCGACGACCAGCGCGACCCCGACCGCTATACGCTGTACATGAGTCAGTCGGGCCTGGGCCTGGGCGATCGCGAGATGTATCTGCGCGAGACCTTTGCGCCGCAGCGCGAGCGCTATCAGGCCTACATCGCGCAGATGCTCGAGCTTGGCGGCTGGGCGAACCCGCAGCGCAATGCCGAAGCGATCCTCGCGCTGGAGACCAAGATCGCCGAGGCGCACTGGACGCGCGCCGAGAGTCGCGACCGCGACAAGACCTACAACCCGGTCGAGCTGTCGGCGTTCGCGACCACCGCGCCGGGCTTCCCGTGGGCCACGTACTTCGCCGCGGCCGGCGTGCCGCAGGCACCGCGCGCGGTGGTGCGTCAGAGCACCGCGATCCCGAAGCTGGCCGCGATCTTCGGCCAGACCGATGTCGCCACGCTGCAGGCCTGGCAGGCGTTCCACACCATCGACAACGCCGCGCCGCTGCTGTCGAAGGCGTTCTCCGATGCACGCTTCGAGTTCCGCAACAAGTTCCTGTCCGGCCAGCCCGAGGAGCAGGAGCGCTGGAAGCGCGGCGTGGCGTTCGCCGAGAACACGATGGGCGAGGCGATCGGCCGCGACTATGTCGCCCTGTACTTCCCGGCCGATTCCAAGGCCAAGATGGATGCGCTGGTCGCCAACGTGAAGGTGGCGATGGGCGCGCGACTGGAAAAGCTCGACTGGATGGGCCCGGCGACCAAGGCCGAGGCGCGCAGGAAGCTCGACGGGTTCGGCCTGAAGATCGGCCACCCGGACCAGTGGCGCGACTACAGCGGCCTGGAGGTCGAGCCCGGCGATGTGTTCGGCAATGCCGAGCGCTCGATGGCGTTCGAGTGGGACTACCGCCGCAACCGCCTGGGCAAGGAAGTCGACAAGGGCGAGTGGGGCATGACCCCGCAGACGGTCAACGCCTACTACAACTCGGTCAAGAACGAGATCGTGTTCCCGGCCGCGATCCTGCAACCGCCGTTCTTCGATCCCGAGGCCGATCCGGCGGTCAACTACGGCGCGATCGGCGGCGTGATCGGCCACGAAATCATCCACGGCTTCGACGACCAGGGCCGCAAGTCCGACGGCGAGGGCGTGCTGCGCGACTGGTGGACGGCCGAGGACGCGGCCAAGTTCGAGGCGCAGGCGGCCAAGCTCGGCGCGCAGTACGAGGCCTACACCTTCCCGCAGCTGCCGGGCATGCACATCAACGGCAAGGTCGCGATGGGCGAGAACATCGGTGACCTGGGCGGCATCACGATCGCGCTGGAGGCCTACCGTCGTTCGCTGGACGGCAAGCCGGCACCGCAGATCGACGGCTTCAGCGGCGAGCAGCGGCTGTTCATGGGCTGGGCGCAAGTGTGGCGCACGCTGTGGCGCGACGATGCCCTGCGCCAGCAACTGGTCAACGGCACCCATTCGCCGGGCCACATCCGCGCGTTCGCGCCGTTGCGCAACGTCGATGCGTGGTACGACGCATTCGACGTGCGCGAAGGCGATGCGCTGTGGATCGCACCCGAGGACCGCGTCCGGATCTGGTGATCGCCCGCCAGCGGTGACGGACCCAGAGCCGCCGGGCGATCCCCGGCGGCTTTTTCGTGTCCTTTCCTGCCCGCGCGCACCGATCCGATCGACGCCGTAAAAAGCCCTCCGCGTGCGGGAGACCATGCAGTCGCCGTCCCCCGCAAGCGGGGAGGGTTGGGAGGGGGCAACAGGCCGATGCGATGTCTTTCGCACTGTCGGCCAAGCCCCAGCCCCCACCCGACGCCTTCGGCGTCGACCTCCGCCCGCAAGCGGGGGAGGTGTGGCGCTATCCGATGCGTGTATCGATCCGATCGAGATCGCGGAGCAGCCTGCCCGCGTGCGGGAAACCACGGCGAAGCCCGCACCGCGTGCAGGGAACCACGGAGCAGCCCACACCGCGTGCAGGGAACCACGGAACAGCCCGCACCGCGTGCAGGGAACCGCGGTGAAGCCCTCCCCCGCGTGCGGGGGAGGGTTGGGAGGGGGCCCGCAGGTCGATGCGATGACTGTGGCCTGGGTCGCCAACGCCGCAGCCCCCAGCCGACGCCTTCGGCTGCAGGCGGGGGAGGTGGTGCGCCACTTCGACGTGTGGATCGATCCGGCACTGCGGGATGCGCTGCGTCAGGCGAGCAGCAGCACCGCGCTGATGATCACGCCCGATGCCAGCAGCAGCATCAGGCAGTAGCCCATGATGTCCTTGATCTTGAGTCCCGCGATCGCCAGCAGCGGCAACGCGAAGAACGGCTGCAGCATGCTCGTCCACGCATCGCCCCAGGCGACCGCCATCGCCACGCGCGCAAGGTCGGCGTCGAGCGCCTGCGCGGCGGGCACCATCACCGGCGCCTGCACCGCCCATTGGCCACCGCCGGACGGCACGAACATGTTGATCAGCCCGGCCGACAGGAACGTCCACAGCGGCAGCGTGGACGCGCTCGCGAACGAGACGAACCACTCCGACAGTGTGGTCGCCAGCCCCGATCCGACCAGAATCGCCATGATCCCGGCGTAGAACGGGAACTGCACCACGATGCCGGCGCCGCCCTTGATCGCTTCCTGCAGCGCGGCGAGCAGCCGGGCGGGCGTGCGATGCAGCACGATGCCCAGCATCAGGAAACCGTAGTTGACGATGTTGAGATTCAGGCCGCCACCGGTGGCGAAGTGGTCGACCAGGTAGACCAGACCGGCGGCACCGATCGCCAGCGACAGGATCCAGCCGTGCTCGAGGCGCATGGCCGGGGTGGCGTCGTGTGCCAGCGCCGGCGGCGCGGGATCGTCGGGCGGCGAAAAGAGCACCGCCTCGTCGTCGGCGGGCGTCATTGCACGGTTGATCAGTGGCACCGCGATCGCCAGCAGGGCGACGATCGTCAGGTTGAACGGCGCGAAGATCGTCTCACTGGTCGGGATCAATCCCATTGTGTCCTGCAGGAAATGGCCCTCGGTGGCGATCGTCAGCGGGATCGAACCCGAGAGGCCGCCGTGCCAGACGAGGAAGCCGGAGTAGGCACTGGCGACCAGCAGGCGGTAATCCACGCGCACATGGCGGGCGACCTCGCGCGCGAACAGCGCGCCGATGACCAGACCGAAGCCCCAGTTGATCCAGTTGGCCACCAGGGCCACCAGCGTGACCACGACGATCGCATTGCGCGGCGTGCGGCAGCGCGAGGCCAGCGCGGTGAGCGTGCGCGCGACAGGCGGCGTGCGCGCGAGGATGAAGCCGGTCACCAGCACCAGCAACATCTGCATCGAAAAGCCCAGAAGCTCCCAGAAGCCGTTGCCCCAATGGCGCACGAGGTCCAGGGGCGGTGTGCGTTCGATCGCGAGCGCGGCGCCGGCGGCGATCGCGGTGAAGATCAGCACAAAGACGTAGGCGTCGGGCAGATAGCGTTCGACCAGGCGGACGGACAGGCGCGTGGCGCGCTGGAACATGCGGGCGGCTCCGGAACACGGAAAAGCCGCCGAAGATACCCCGAATGGGCGACGCGACGCCCTGGGACGATGGTCGATACCCGGGCGTTGCACCGGCCGGCCGTGGCGCCGTCGCACGGCGCCGCGGCGCGGGGGCTCAGCCGTGCACGCGGAAGCGCAGCGCGTCGTCGATGAAGTCCTTGTCGCCGAACGGGGCCTCGTTGGAGCCGAACGGCATCTGAGCGCGCAATGTCCAGCTTGCCGGCAGCGACCACTGCGCAGCCGCGGCGGCGTCGGGCAGGGGGTTGTAATGCTGCAGGCTGGCGCCGATGCCGGCGTTGGCGAGCGCGCTCCAGACCGAGAACTGTGCGATCGCGCTCGCGTGCTCGGACCAGACCGGGAAGTTGTCCGCATACAGCGGGAACTGCTGCTGCAGGCTGCGGACCACGTCCTGGTCTTCGTAGAACAGCACGGTGCCGGCACCGGCGGCGAAGCTGTCGATCTTTGCTTCGGTGGCGGCGAAGCCGTCGGCCGGCACGATCGCGCGCAGCGCATCCTTGACGATGTTCCAGAACGTCTGGCTCTGATCACCGAACAGGATCACCGCCCGCGAGCTTTGCGAGTTGAACGACGACGGGCTCAGGCGCACGGCCTCCTGGATCAGTTCGGTCGTCGCCTGCTGCGAGATCGGCAGCGTCCGACCGAGGCTGTACTGGGTGCGGCGGCGGCGCGAGGCGTCGAGAAACGGATTGCTGGACATGCTGGGCTTTCCTGGTTGCGAGAGAGACAGGCCGCGATGCGGCGACCGGGAAAGTGTGGCGTCACCAGCGCGCCGCGGTAGCGCGGGGGACGGAAAGGATCGTTTCAGGCACAAAAAAAAGCCGGCAGCCCGTGGGATGCCGGCGCGTAAGCTGCTTTGGAATTCAGCGATAGACGCGATCGCAGCGTGTCTCGACGATACGGTCGCCGCGGGTCTCCTGGCGATTGCCCTGGACATTGCGGCCGATCGCGCCGCCAGCCACGGCGCCACCCACGGTCGCAAGCTTGCGACCGTTGCCGCCCCCGATCTGGTTACCGATCAGCCCACCGATGACCGCGCCCGCCGCCGTGCCGCCGATGCGATTGGGATCGGAGCTGTTGCGCTGGACTTCCACATCCTTGCAGACCACGCGGCTGCCGTCGTTGAAACGGCGCCCTTCGTCCTGCGGGCCGTAGTGCTGGGCATGGGCAGTTCCTGCGGCGGCCAGCGAGAACAGGCCGAGGCAGGCGAACGTGCGCAACGTGTTCATGACGATCTCCACAGGGATGATGGGGCGATGCTCGCAGCCAACCGGCCAACCGCGCATGAAACCCGCCCGGTCCCCGCGTTCTGGTTCAGCCGCCAGGGCGCCGCGTGACGTCGGCGTCGTCGTGCTCAGGCGTACTGCATCTTTCGGGTCATGCCCCCGTCGACGACGATGTGTTGACCGGTCACAAAGCCCGATGCAGGCGAGAGCAGATAGACCGCGAGCGCGGCAATGTCCTCGGGTGTGCCGACACGCCCTGCCGGGTGCTGCGCGTGGTCGCGCCTGGACAGCGCCGGACGGCGGCGCGATGCCGGCCGACGCCAGGCCTCGGTTGCGATCCAGCCCGGGCCGATCGCATTGGCGCGGACGCGCGGTCCCTCGCTGATCGCGATTGCATGGGTCAACGCCACCAGGCCGCCCTTGGCAGCGGCGTAGGGTTCGGTATGCGGCTCGGACTGGAGCACACGACTGGATGCGATCATGACGATCGCGCCGTGTCGCTCGCGCAGCGCGGGCAACGCGTACTTGCAGCACAGGAAGGCGCCGGTCAGATGGGCATCGATGAACCGGCGCCATTGCGACAACGGCAGCGTCGCGAGATCGTCGACGTGGGGATCGGCGGGCCCGGCGTTGTTAACCAGCCCGTCGAGGCCGCCCAGGCGCGTGCAGGCCTTGGCGAAGAAGCTGCGCACCGACGCCTCGCGGGCGACATCGAGCGGGAAGAACCAGGCCCGATCGCCGACATCCCACTCCGCCAGACAGGCCGCGCCGGCGTCCCGGTCCAGGTCGCCGATCGCCACGCGTCCGCCGGCGCCGAGCACGGCCTGGGCGATGCCGAGGCCGATGCCTTGCGCGCCGCCGGTGATCGCGACCACGCGGTCGCGCAGTGGTGCTGGGTCGAGCGGCAGCACGGGCGGGGTCAGGGACATGGCGGCCTCCACGGCGAAATCGGCCGCAGGCTCGCACGGCCGGCATCGCGGCCGGGTGCAGGCCTCAGCTGCCGCGGGCCTTCTTCGGCACGCTGGCGGCGACCTTCGGCGCCTCGGCATCGACACGCATCAGCGTTCGCGTGACACCCAGCACTTCGATCCGGCCGCCCGCTGCGCGGAAACGCGCCAGGTCCGCCGCGATTCGATCGCTGGTCACGCTCGCGCCGCGATCGCCGGGCTTGCGCGGGCCGGCGAACAGGTGGCCGGTGCTCGACGCGGTCGTCGGGGTAGTCGCTGCGGCCGGGGCCGCTGTCTTCTTGGTACGGGACATCGAACGCTCCTTCAGTACATCGCCAGGGGGATACCGCGTCGTCCGCGGTCTTCGTAGTCGTCGCGGACCGAGCGGCAGTAGGGACCGGCCATCTCGAAACGCCGGCAGATCTCCGGTCGGGTGTCGTAGATCGAACAGCACATCCGCGCCGGATCGATCGCCACGCACCAGCCTTCCTCGTCGCGGGCCATGACCTGCAGCCCGGCATCGGTGACATCGATGAACCGGGCGGGCACGTCGTCGTCGCTCTGCAGGACCACCGTCAGCCGGCAGCAGACCGCGTCGCAGCGCGCGCAGTCGATGTCGGGCGCGGTCATCGGCCCGAATCCGGGCGGCGGATCGGGTGAGACGTAAACGAGGTGGAGACGCGGCGGTTCATCACGCTTCCTGGGGAGCGTCGCCCGGAGCGGGCGGTCACACGTGGGGGAAGCGAGGCGGCGGCCAGGGCGGTCGCGCGGGACGCACGGATGGGCAAGAGCCCGGTGCCTAGCATAACACCGCGCGTCTGTGGGGCCGTCGGCGCCTGGCCGGGCGGTTCAGGAATGCCGGTTGATGTCGCTGGTGTCGCCATCCCGGTGCGCGGCGCCGCTCTGCTGTTCGCGTTCGTTGGGCTGTCGCTGGCGACGAACGCCGATGCCTGGAGGGACCTGCCCCGCATCGACAACACGCTCGAAGGGCTGATCCATGGCGTCTGTGCAGGTGTCGATGGCCCTGAGCCGCCGGGCGGCGCGACCGCCGCGCGGCGGGGCGCGTTCACGCCAGCCGCACCCCCCCGGTCACAGACTGCGGTTCGCCGACGCGACGAATGCCACGTCGTGCAACTACCGACGTATGGAGAACGACATGATCAAGTGGGCCATCATTTTCGCCGTCATCGGCCTGATTGCCGGTGCCCTCGGGTTCAGCGGTGTCGCCGGCGCCTCGATGGGCATTGCCAAGTTCCTGTTCTGGGCGGCGATCATCATTGCCGTCGTGCTGTTCGTGCTGGGCCTGACGGTCGCCAAGAAAGTCACGAGTTGACGACGCGGTCGCTCGCAGTGCCACGACCGCCGGCTTGCCGGCGGTTTTTTTTGGCGGGCCGATACGAATGGGCCCGTTCGACACTCAAGCCACCTTGACGCGCGCGCCGATAGGGTGGGCGCCACCGCTTGTCAGACCGAGGATTTCCGTGGAATCGACCGTGCACCCCTTCTCCGAACTGTTCGCCCAACTCGGGCTGCCCGATGACGACGTGTCGATCCGCGCGTTCATCGCCCGGCATGCGCCGCTGCCCGACGACGTGCGGCTGGAGGAAGCGCCGTTCTGGACGCCTGCGCAGGCGCAGTTGCTGCGTGAGGAGCGGCTCGAGGATGCGGACTGGATCGTGGTCATCGACCAGCTCAATGTCGCGATGCACGCCACGCCCGACCCATAAGGGGCGCTGCCGTGCGTTGCTGGCCCTGCTGGCGACCGCATTCGCGGCGTGCGTTGCGCAGGCCGCCGGTCCCACGTCCGACGCAGTGCGCACAGTCGCTCGCATCGGCGTCAACGTGCCGCCGGTGGATCGCGATCCGGGGCTTGACGATCACACCGTGCTCGTTCGCGGCCGCCGCATCGTCTAAGTCGCGCCGTCCGTCCGGGCCATCGCGCGCCGCCGACAGCGCCGGCGGCGCGGGCCCCGCACGTCAGGGGGTGCCGGGCGTCCCGGTGCACACCCGGTCGGGATGGTCGCTCCGCAGCAGGATCGCGTCGTTCGCCCCGCGGGTCCACAGCACATTGCCTTGGTCGTCGGCGTAGCGGGCGCCCTGCATGGCCGGATCGCTCTGGGTCCGCAACACGACGTGCGTGCCATCGATCGCCACGCTTGCCTGGCCTTGCCCATCGAAGGTCGCATCCACCGGCGTGCCTTCGCAGTCGTAATGCACGACGCGCGCGATGGGCGCAGCGTCGGTGGACGGCGTTTCGGGATCCGGCGGTGTCGTCGCGTCGGGCGAGGGCGGCGGCACGGTGTCGTCGGCCGGTGCCTGCGCTGGCGAGCAGCCGGCGATGGCGAAACCCAGGACTGCGATGATCAAGGGTGAAGCGTGGCGCATGGTCGTCTCCTTGCGTGTGGACACCTGGGACGGACATGGGGGGAGGCGCGTTTCGCAGGCTACCCGTCCCCCGGGCGGCGGGTGTGAAGACCGCGTGGAAGGTCGGTCAGCCGTCGATGTCCTCAGACGCCCGGCAGATCTGCGACGGCATACCGTCCACGGTGATGTCGGCTTCGTCCGAGCCCTTGGTCCACAGCACATTGCCCGCGTCGTCCGCATAGCGGGCTCCGCTGGCGGCCGGCGTCGTGCGCAAGGTCAGCGTGCGCCCGTCCACTTGCATCAGCGCGGTGTCGCCGTCGTCCTCGTAGGCGACGGTGTAGCTGCGCTCGCCGCAGTGATAGCTGACCGTCGACGATGGCGTGCCCTCCGCCTCGCGGGCGGCGAGCGAGCCGGTGGGCGGCGGTGCCTCGATCGCCGCGGGGGCAGGGGGTGGCGAGGCGGGATTGGCGTGCGTCTGTTCGACGCGGTCGTTCGAGCAGGCCGCAAGGACCAATCCGATCAAGGCGGCGGGCAGGCGGCATGGCGCATGGCGAGTCCTCGTGCGTGGTTGGCAGCCGCCGGGGCGCCCGGCGTGACGGGCTGCCATCGTGGACCGGTGCACGTCAATGTCAGGTGCGCAGGTTCGCCAGACCATCGTGACCGAATGCGAACATCCTGACCGGCACCATGGACGGTCATCCGACGAGGCCCGCCATGCCCATCCATCGTGTCTTCGCCTGTGTCCTCGCGCTGTGCGCGGCGTCGCTGGCCGCCTGCCAGCCCAGTGGCGAGACTGCCACGCGTCCCAACACCTCCGCAGCGGCCGCCGAAGGCGCCCCCGCACAGGGCGCGGCGATCAACGACGATGTCGTCGTGTCGACGAACGAGCCGTTCTGGCAGGCGCGGGTCGAGGGCGATACGGTCGTGGTCACCGGGATCGAGGCACCGGCACGCCGGTTCGTGCGGGCGTCGTCGTCGATGACAGCGGACGGCCGACGTATCGAGGCCCGGGACGAGGTAGGGGATGTCGTCCTGATCGTGCGTCGTATGCGCTGCGAGGACGACATGTCCGGGGCACGGTTCCCGCTGACGGCGTTGCTGACGCTCGACGGCGACGGTCCACATCGCGGCTGCGCCAGACCGGCCTCGATGCCGCCACCGCGGCCGCCCGGCGAGACACCATAATCGCCCGCAGCCCCCGACCGACGGGGCTGCGGCGTCGTGTCGGCGAAGGGTCTCGGCGCCACGGCCGCACGCGTGGAAAGCGTCGGCTGGCACCTGCGTGCGCGTTGGAGTGCGGCGCCCGACCGCGTGGTCCTGCCACGTCCTCGTCTTACGTTGCTCCATCTGGGGGAGCGCGCGGGCGAGCCCCCGCAGCAGCGGGCGGCTGCCTGGCGCGCCGGGCGCCTGCGCGATCAGGCGCTGCCGATCTGTTCGATCGCGACGATGTCGCCGACCCAGACGAAGTGCGGCACCGTGGGATCTTCCAGGTCGTCGAGCCGCAGCCGGGCGTTGTGGCCTTCGTCGCCGTCTGCCGTGCGGAAGATTTCCAGTGTCGGCCGCGCCGACACCACGCCTTCGACCTGCGCGCCGTCGGCGAGGGTCACCTTTACGATGGCCTCATCGTCGAGCAGGCGGATGTTGCGTTCGAGCGCATCGATCTCGGTGCGCTCGATATGGATGCGCGGCGGCGTCTGGCTCATCGAAAACCTCCGGTCGGGAGGCCGCATGATGCCGCAACGCCGGGCCAAGGCCGGGTGAGGGCGGGCGTCAGCGTTCGGGTTCGAGGGGTTCGCGCAACAGGCGGTCGTACTCGCTGCGGATGACCTCGTAGCATTCGCAGGCACGTTCGAGCAGCGAGGCCGGCTCGACAACCTGGATCAGCCCGCGGCTGTAGCGGATGCAGCCTTCCTCCTGCAGCCGGCGCGCCGCTTCGGTCACGCCCTCACGGCGCACGCCCAGCAGGTGGGCGATCTGCTCCTGGGTCATCTTGATCTCGGTCGTGCCGATGCGGTCGTTGACCAGCAACAGCCAGCGCGACAGTTGCCGGTCCACCGTATGGTGGCGATTGCAGACCCCGGTCATCGCCGTCTGCGTCAGCAGGGCCTGCGCATATCGCAGGACGATGGCCTGGAATGCGCCGCCCAGCTGGAACTCGCGTTGCGCGGCGTCGGCCCGCAGCGCGAGCGCTTCGCCGCCGACCTGCACCACCGCACGCAGCGGAATGCTGCGCGCGCCAGCCAGCAGGCCGGCGCCGACGACGCCTTCGTTGCCGATCATCGCGACTTCGCTGGTGTCTCCGTTCTCCAGCGCGTACAGGACCGAGACGATGCCTTCGCGAGGGAAATACAGCGTGGAGCGGGACGCGCCTGCCTCATGCAGGACCTTGCCGACCGGCAAGTCGACCAGTTGCAGATCCTTGCCCAGGCGATCGCAGACTTCCGGTGGCAGGTCCTGAAGCAGTCCATTGAGAGGCGCCCAGGGCGCATTCCTGTTCATGCGGTGTACTTGGATCCGGCTCGTTCATTCAACGATGAATTCTCGTTGCTGAATGGGGTGTCGTATGTGCGAAACCGCGCATACGCTCTGCTGAATACGTTCGGTACCGCACAGACGGCGTGAAAACGGCGCTGCAACGTCACGTGGGCAACCTTGGATGGTGCGCTAGGAACGGGCAACGACAGGAGCGTCGCATGAGAACGGATGATGTCGAGCTGTGCCGCATCTATGGACAGATGGCGCGCGAGTATCTGGGGACGGTGTCTTGGGAAGAGTGCGTCGCTCAGCTGGAAGCCGGCTGGCTGCGGCTTCGACGCGACGAGAGCATCGCCTGGGACGACGCCGAGCCCCTGGTACGGGCCTTCTGGGAATTGGCCGACTGAGTCGCTGTTTGTCCTGCTCACGTGCTGTCCGTTTCACGTATGCGTGAGCGCCGACGCGCTAGCGTCCGATGTCATTCGCTCGAGGGACGGACGATGGCACAGATTCGAATCGGTCGCTACGACGGCCCCGCTGGCGGCTGGGGTT
This sequence comes from Luteimonas sp. TWI596, assembly GCF_039674105.1. Taxonomy (NCBI): domain Bacteria; kingdom Pseudomonadati; phylum Pseudomonadota; class Gammaproteobacteria; order Lysobacterales; family Lysobacteraceae; genus Luteimonas; species Luteimonas sp. TWI596. The sequence continues at coordinate 232,690 of NZ_JBDJMU010000004.1, read as the reverse complement.
CGGTGCAGTCCCTCGCCCGACACGGCCTGGGCCACGACGCGCCCAGCGTCGAAGGTGCGCGCCAACTGGCACGGCAGAACAAGGTCGACGGGTTCGCCTGCGTCAGCTGTTCGTGGCCCAAACCTGCCGAACCCCACGCCTTCGAGTTCTGCGAGAACGGCGCCAAGGCGACGATGTGGGAACTGGACGAATCGCGCGCCGACGCCGCGTTCTTCGAGGCCCACCCGCTGTCGGCGCTGCGGCAATGGGCCGACTACGATCTCGAAGCCCAGGGCCGACTGGTCGAGCCGATGCGCTACGACGCGCAGCGCGATCGCTATGTGCCGATTTCGTGGGAGGACGCGTTCGCGCTGATCGGTCGTGAACTGCGGGCGCTCGAGCGCGAGCGCGTAGTGTTCTACGCGTCCGGCCGCGCATCGCTGGAGGCCTCGTACATGTACGGCCTGCTGGCGCGCGTGTACGGCAACAACAACCTGCCCGACAGCTCCAACATGTGCCACGAGAGCACGTCCGTTGGACTGCCCAGGAGCATCGGCGTGCCGGTGGGCACGGTGCTGCTGGAGGACTTCGAACACTGCGACTGCATCCTGTCGTTCGGCCAGAACGTCGGCGTCAACAGCCCGCGCATGCTGCACCCGCTGCAGGACGCCAGCCGGCGCGGCGCGGAGATCATCACCTTCAATCCGCTGTACGAACGCGGCTGGGAGCGGTTCACCAATCCGCAGGAGCCGCTGGCGATGGCGACCGGGCAGTCGACGCGCATCAGCAATGCCTACTTCCAGGTGCGCGCCGGCAGCGATCTGTCGGTGCTGCAGGGCATCGCCAAGGCCTTGTTGGCGCTCGATGATGCGGCCGTGGCCGCCAACGAACCGCGCGTGCTCGACCTGGCGTTCATCGCCGAGCATACGCACGGCTTCGATGCATTCGCCGCGTCGCTGCGCGCCAGCGACTGGGCGGACCTGGAGCGCGAATCGGGTCTGTCGCGCGCCGACATGGAAGCCGTCGCCGGCGTCTACGCCCGGGCCAAGGCCACGATCCTGGTCTATGGCATGGGCCTGACCCAGCATCGCCACGGCGTCGACAACGTCCGCATGCTGTGCAACCTGGCGCTGATGCGCGGCAATGTCGGCCGCCCGGGCGCCGGCATCTGTCCAGTCCGCGGGCATTCGAACGTCCAGGGCCAGCGCACCGTCGGCATTTCCGAAAAGCCCGAACTGGTCCCACTCGATCGCCTTCAAGCACAGTACGGATTCGAGGCGCCGCGCAAGAAGGGGCGCGATACGGTCTCGACCGTCGAGGGCATTCTCGACGGCTCGGTCCATGCCTTCATCGGGCTGGGCGGCAACTTCGCGCGCGCCGCACCCGAGACCGGGCCGCTGGAGGCGCGCTGGGGCGGCATGGCGCTGACGGTGCAGGTGGCCACCAAGCTCAACCGCAGCCATTTGCTGTGCGGCCGCACCGCGTTGCTGCTGCCGTGCCTGGGCAGGCTCGAGGAAGATGTGCAGGCGACCGGCCCGCAGCGGGTCACCGTCGAGGACAGCACCACGTGCATCCACGGCTCGTTCGGGACCAGCCGTCCGGCCAGTGCGCAGCTGCGCTCGGAGCCTGCCATCGTCGCGGGCATCGCGCTTGCGACGGTCGCCGGTCAATCGCAGGTGCCCTGGCAGGCCTGGGTGGACGACTATGCCAAGGTCCGCGACGCGATCGAGGCGACCTATCCCGAGCAGTTCCGCGACTTCAATGCGCGGCTGCATGTGCCCGGCGGTTTCCCGCGTCCGGTCGCCGCGCGCGAGCGGCGCTGGCAGACAGAAAGCGGCAAGGCCGAGTTCCACGTGCCCGACGTGCTGTCGGCGACCGGCTTCGAGGATCGCCCAGGTCGCTACCGGCTACTGACGATCCGCAGCAACGACCAGTTCAACACCACCGTCTATGGGTATCGCGACCGGTTTCGTGGGATCGAGGGCACGCGCCGCGTCGTGCTGATGAATGCCGACGACATCCGCGCGCTCGGCATCGAAGAGGGCGAGGAAATCGCGTTGGCCACCGATGTCGACGATGGTGTGCGCCGCGAGGTCGGTGGCCTGCGCGTGGTGCCGTATCTGATTCCGGCTGGCTGCATCGCGGCCTATTACCCCGAATGCAATCCGCTGATCCCGGTCGCCCACCACGCGATTGACAGCCATGTGCCGGCCGCGAAGTCGGTGCCGGTCCGGATCGTGCGGGGACACAACGACGCGCCGGTGCCCGCAGGCCCGGCGCCGGAATGACTGGCGGTTGCATCATTGGGAAGTGCCGCACGGCCCTGCGACCGTGCGGCGCGCGGGTCAGAGCATGGCCAGTTCGGCGTTGCCGAGCGTCCGGCCGTAGTGGCGTCGCAGGCGCAGCTTGCGCTCCAGGTCATCGACGATCGCGCCACTGAAGTCCAGGCCGGTCAGTTCTTCGACCATGTTGATGCCGCCCGGCGTGTCGACGTTCACCTCCATCAACTTGTCGCCGACGATGTCCAGCCCGACGAAGTACATGCCGTCGCGGATCAGTTTCGGCGCCACCAGTTCTGCCAGGCGCAGCGCATCGGCATCGGGCACCGCCATTTCGTACTTGCCCCCGGCGCTGATGTTGCTGCGCGCATCGCCACTGTCGTTGTAGCGCCGGATGCAGGCGTAGGTCCCGTCGACTTGCAGCGGCCGGCCGTTGAGCATCAACAGCCGCAGGTCGCCGTTCTTGGCGGCAGGCAGATACGCCTGCGCGATCGCGTAGCCGTCTCGGGTCACCGCGTCGATCATCTGATTCAGGTTGCCGGCGCCGTTGCCATCGACGACGAACACGCCCTGGCCGCCCGATCCCTGCAGCGGCTTGATCACGCCACAGCCCTCATGTGCGGTCAGGAAGGCCTTGATCTCCTCGGCGTCGCGGCTGATGCAGGTGACCGGACGCACATCCTCTGGAAAATGCTGGAAGTATGTCTTGTTGGACGCGTCGGTCAGATGCGTGGGATCGTTGACGACCAGCACATCGTGCAGTGCGACCAACTGCGCGAACAGCAGTGCGCTGCCAGGCGCCCAGGGGCGTTCGACCAGTTCCTCGGCCGGGTCGCTGCGCAACATCAGCACGTCCAGGTCTTGCACCGAGATCCGTTCGGTCTGGCGCTCGGGCCCCTGGAGGTCGGCAAGCAGCGCGCGGTCGTCCTCGTAGCGGTCCAGGCGCGGAATGCGGGCGCAGGCGCGAATGGTGCCGCCAGCGTCGTAGGTGAAGTCGCCCAGGCCGATCAGGGCGACCTGATGGCCGCGATGGACCGCCTGCCGGGCGAGGCGAATGGTCGTGTAGTTGTCCTGCTCGGTGTCGACATCGTTGACGACGAAGCCCAATCGCATCGGGGTGTGCTCGCTGGCGCTCATGGTGTGGGTTCCGGGGGGCGGTGGGTCTGGTGGAGGCATTCGACCGGCGTGCGACGGCACGCGTCGAGGCGGGTGGAAAAGTCGTCGGCCGCGGCGTAGCGGGGCAGCAGTGCGGGTGGCACGACCCAGCCGTCCTCGATCAGGGTCTGGAGCAGGTCGAGTTGCGAGAGGGCGAACTTGCCCAGGAACAGCGCATCGAACGTGCCGTCGGCGGTGAGGTAGGCCAACAGGTCGCGCACGCCGCGCAGGTAGACCGCATCCTTGGTCAGCCCGCCGCCACGGCGCGCACGCAGCGCGACATCGAAGGCATCGTCGGTCGGCAGGGCGTGGTGGGTGTGCAGCCGGTCGAAGATCGCCGGCAGGCCCTCGCCGTTGGCGGCCATGGCCGCGGCGACGACGCGTGCAGCGAGCACGCGCAGGCGCTCGCCGGGTAGATAGCCGGCCAGATACTCAGCCAGCACCCCCAGCCCTTCCTGGGTCGGATCGTATTGCGCCAGCCCCACCTGCAACTGGCGCAGCGCCTGCTGCTGGCCGTTGTGACGGGTCACCACGTGGGTGCCGATCTCATGCTGGATCAGCGGATCGACGCGGGCGTGAGGCAGCCGGATGTTGCCGTCGATGTAGAACGTGCCGTGGGACACCATCAGCATCGAGCTGATGTCGGTATCGACCACGACATCGATGTGGAAGTCCGGCGCTTGCGCGCGATACCAGTCGATCTCCGCCTCGACCGCTGCGCGAACCTCGTCGATGCCGGCATCGGCGACCAGCGGTTCGCCTGCCGGGACGTCGGTGAGAATGCGCCGGGCCAGGTCCAGCAGGTCGGGTTCGACATCGCCGAACAGCGCGATGCTGGCCGCGATGAAGTCCGGTCGGTCGCGCGCCTGGACCAAGTCGATCATGCGGCTGAGCTCGCGCTGCTTCTCGGCCAGCAGCGCCTGCAGCGCCGACGGCGCGACGTCGCCGATCGGCAGCGCATCGAGCTGGTGGCGGGCCGCCTCGAGGTCGGTCTCCAGGTCGGCGTAACGCAGTTGTGGCTCGACCATTCGTCCGGTGGCGTCGAACTGGCGCCACAAGGCTTCGCCGTCGAGCGGTGACAGCGCGATCAGCCAGTCCAGTTGCGCGTCCATGCGCGCCAGCGCGTCGTCGATCTGCGCGGCGACCGGGGGCAGGGCGCGCGCCTGCGGACGGGCCATCGCGACGCTCTCGGCGCTCACGCCAGGAACTCCGGCCGGACCGCCTCCACGGCCTGCTGCAGCCCGTCGCGTAGGGCGTAGAGCGCGGGAATGTCGACCTGGCCACGCCATTCGTCCATGAAGATCTTCTTGTACTCGGGCGAGATCGTGCAGACGCGATCGCCCCAGTGCGCATAGACCCATTCCGGGAAGTGGCCGCCGGTCGGGAATCGCACATTGCAGCGCACGTCGGGCAGTACACCGCGCACCGGATGCCGGCGCAGCACGTTGGCGAAGCGTCGCGCGGTGCCGCCCCAGCGCGCCTCGTCGAGCGTGGTGACGCCCAGTTCGATGTCGGGGTTGTCCGCCTGCTGCGCCGGATCGGCGTGCGCGCCATCGCGGCGATGGTTGTAGCTGTGGATGTCGATCAACAGGGCGCAGCCCCAGCGATCGACCGTGCGATCGATCAGCTCGCCCACCATCGCGTAGAAGCGGTCGTAGAGCGCCAGCGAGGCCGCGCGTTCGGCCGCGGTCAACGGCGAGGCCCACACCTGCAGCCCCCAGGCCGCTTCGGGCGTGGCGTAGATGGCCTGGTCACGCGGGCGGTTGAGGTCGACTTCGAAGCGCGACGTGCGCACACGCAGGCGCACGTCGCCGATCTGACCCAGCAGGCTGGTCAGCGGATCCTCCTCGCGCCAGCGCGTGTCCTCGTCGAGCGCGACACGATCACGCAATGCGGGACGCAGCAAGTGACCGTCGTGGATCGCAGTCGTGATGACCGGGCCATCTGCGGCGACCAGATCCCATGCGTCCTCGCGCAGCCGCAAGGCGGGCGGGATGCTCGGCGTCAGGAAAGTTTCGGAATGGGGGCGACGTGGATCGGGAGCGACTGGCATGGCGCGCATGCTCGCAAGCGGCCTATGATGCGGACGTGACCGCACAGGCCGCTGCGCTTGACGGCGCATTAACCGCGGGCGTGACCGATGGGCGTTGTCGGCGGGCGCTGCGCTGGCTATCGTCGCCGGCTGTGCCGTCGTGCTCTTCTTGGATCCTCGCCATGCCTTGCAAACGCCCGCTGACTGCCGCGCTCGCGGCCGGCCTACTGTTGTCCGCCGCCGCCCATGCCGACGAAGGCATGTGGTTGCCGGGCCAATTGCCCGACCTGGCTGCGCAGATGCGCCAGGCCGGCTTCCGTGGCGACGCGCGGGCGCTGGCCGACGTGACCCGTCCCCCGCTCAGCGCCGTGGTCCGCGTCGGCGGCGGCACCGGTGCCTTCGTTTCCGGCGATGGCTTGCTGCTGACCAATCACCACGTCGCCTACGGCGTGATCCAGTACAACAGCAGCCCCGAGCGCGACATCATCGATGCGGGCTTCATCGCCGACGGCCGGGCCGACGAGCGCCCGTCCAATCCCGATTTCCGCGTGCTGGTGACGGTCGGCTTCGACCAGGTGACCGACGCGGTGCTTGCGGATGCGCGCGGTCTGGAGGGGCGCGCCTACCATGACGCGATCGACGCGGCCGGCAAGCGCCTGGTCGCCGACTGCGAGCACGACGGCGAGGTGCGTTGCAGCGTCGCCAACATGGACTACGGCAGCGACTTCTACCTGATCCGACAGCTGGAACTGCGCGACGTGCGCCTGGTCTACGCGCCGCCGCGCGCGATCGGCAACTACGGCGACGAGATCGACAACTTCATGTGGCCCCGGCACAGCGGCGACTTCACGCTATTGCGCGCCTACGTCGGGCGCGACGGGCGCCCGGCCGACTACAGCCCCGACAACGTGCCCTATGCACCGCCGGCGCACCTTCAGATCGCCCGCAACGGGCTGCATGCCGGCGACTACGCCATGCTCGCCGGTTATCCGGGCACGACGTTCCGCCATCGCACGGCGGCCGAGTTCGAAGCGCAGGTGGGGCAGGTGCTGCCGCAGCGGGTGGCGGTGTTCGATGCCTTGATCGCGGCTGTCGAGGCGGTGGGCCGCGACGATGCCCAGGTCCGCACACGTTATGCCGCGCAGCTGCAGACGTTGAAGAACCGCCGCAAGCGCGCTGCCGGCGAGCTTGAAGGGCTGGTGCGCAGCGATGCGGTGCGCCAGCGCCGCGACGACGAGGACGCGATGCTCGCCGCGACCAGCGGCGACGACGCGCGCGACATCGCCGCGCTCCAGGCGGTGCTCGCGCAGGGCAATGCGGCCGGCGAGGGCGAGCAGTTGCTTGAGCTGATCGCCAGCCAGACGCAGCTGCTGCGCAGCGCGCTGCTGCTCGAACGCCTGCGCATCGAATCGGCCAAGCCCGACGCGATGCGCGAGCGCGGTTACCAGCAGCGTGATCTCGCGCTGATCGAGGGCGTGCTGCGCCAGGCGCAGCGACGGTATGCCCCCCAGGGTGAGAAGGCGCTGCTGACGGTGCTGCTCGGCCGCTACCAGCAATTGCCCGACGCGCAGCGGTTGCCGGCGTTCGACGCGGCGTTCGGCCGCACACCTGCCGCTTTGGCAAGCGCGCTCGATGCGCTCTATGCGGGCACCGTGCTCGGCGAAGAAACGCAGCGGCTGTCGCGTTTGCAGGCCGCGCGCGACGGCCGGGCACTGGCCGACGATCCGCTGATCGCGCTGGCAGGGCCGCTGGTCGCCGCGCAACTGCAGGCCGAGGACGCCCGCAAGACGCGCGAGGGCGAGCAACTGCGGCTGCGCCCGGCCTATATGCGCGCCCTGGTCGCCTGGCGGGCCTCGCAGGGTCGGGCAGTCTATCCCGACGCCAACGGCACCTTGCGCGTGAGCTTCGGGCGGGTCGAGCCGCTGTCGCCGCGCGATGCGGTCGCCTATGCGCCGGTCACCACGGTCGCCGGCATCGTCGAAAAGCACACCGGCCAGGCGCCGTTCGATGCCCCGGCACCGCTGCTCGATGCGATCGCGCGCGGCGACTTCGCCGGCACCGACGAGCCGACGCTGGGCAGTCAACCGGTGAACTTCCTGACCAACCTCGACACCACGGGCGGCAACTCCGGCTCGCCGGTGCTCGATGCCCGCGGCGAGCTGGTCGGGCTGAACTTCGACAGCAACTGGGAATCGGTCAGTGCCAGCTGGTGGTTCGACCCGCGCACCAAGCGCGCCATCCATGTCGACATGCGCTACATGCGCTGGTTGATGGCCAAGGTCTATCCGGCGCCGGCGTTGCTGCAGGAAATGGGGCTGCCGACCCGATGATCGGGGCCGGGGCGCGGGCATGACGCGACGGCGGTTGCCGCTGCGCGACGGCGTGCCCGCGAGTCGGTTGCAGCTGCCGGCCGGGCCCTGGCGCACGGTGCTCGAGGCATTGTGCGCACGGTTCCCGCAGATTCCACGGCCCACCTGGGAATCGCGCTTCGCGCGCGGGTGTGTGCTGGCGGCCGACGATGCGACGCCGCTGGCGCCGGACGCGGCGTATCGCGTGGGCCTGGAGATTGCCTACTACCGCGAAGTCGACACAGAACCGGTCGTCGCGGCGATCGAGCGCATCGTGCATGTGGATGCGCACCTGGTGGTCGCCGATAAGCCGCACGGCCTGCCGGTGATGCCGGCAGGTGCCTTCGTCCGGCAGACCTTGCTGCACCGGTTGAGCGAACGGCTGGGCAACCCGCATCTGGTGCCGCTGCACCGGATCGATCGCGCGACCGCCGGGTTGGTGCTGTTCTCGGCCGAGCCCGGGACGCGCGCGGCCTACCAGGCGCTGTTTCGCCAGCGGCGCATCGACAAGCGCTACGAGGCGCTGGCGGCGCCGCTGCCCGACCTGGCGTTTCCATACGTGCACCGCAGCCGGATCGAACGCGGCGTGCCGTTCTTCCGCATGCAAGAGTGCACGGGCGTGCCCAACAGCGAGACCCGGATCGACGTGCTCGAACGCGGGCCCATTGACTGGCGCTATCGGCTCGAGCCGGTGACCGGCCGCAAGCACCAGTTGCGCGTGCATCTTGCTGCGCTCGGCGCGCCGATCCTGCACGATCCCTGGTACCCCGACCTGCGCGAGACCGACGACGGCGCGCCTGCGCTGCAATTGCTCGCCGCGTCGCTGGCGTTCGATGACCCGCTCGACGGCCGCCGCCGATGCTTCGATTCCCAGCTGCGCCTGCAGCCGTGAGGCGGCTCGGGATCGGCGGTCATGGGCGCGGTGCATAATCGGCGCGCTTGTTCGCCGCCGGATGTCCGCCATGTCGCGCTCGTGTTCGTTGTTGCCGTTGCCCGTCCTGCTCGCGCTGCTGGGCGCTGTGTCCGCGCCCGCGCCCGCGCTGGCCTGTGACACCGGCCTCGTGTTCGAGGACCGCAACGGCGACGGCCGGCAGGGTGCGGACGAGCCCGGTATCGCAGGCGTGGGCGTGTCCGATGGCGTGCGGATCGTCGAGACCGACGCCGACGGCCGGTTCGGTGGCCTGGCCGGCGGCTCGGCGTTCGTCATCAAGCCGGCGGGCTATGCGCTCGCACGCGATGGTGCGTTGCCGCGGCACTGGGCGTCGCCCGGCCGCGGCGACGATTGCCGCTTTGCGTTGCGCCCGCAGACGCCGGCCGCTGCGCTGGACGTGCTGGTGTTCGCCGACCCGCAGGCCGGGCGGGAGGCGGAGGTCGATTTCTATGCGCGCAGTGTGGTCGCGGCGGCGGCGCGGGCACCGGCGGCGCTCGGTCTGGTGCTGGGCGATGTCGGCAACGACGTGCCGGCGCTCTATCCGGCGATCAATGCCGCGACCGCGCAGCTCGATGTGCCGTGGCTGCATGTGCCGGGCAATCACGATCTGGATGTCGAAGCGGCCGACGATCCCGGCTCGACCGCGTCCTATCGCGCCGTCTATGGGCCGGAGACCTATGCCTGGGAGGAGCCGCAGGCCAGCTTCCTGATGCTCGACAACGTCCTCCACCAGCCGGGCGCGCGCCCGGCTTACGTCGGTGGCCTGCGCGAGGACCAGTTCGCGTTCGCCGAGGCGTATCTGGCGCGGGCGCCGACCGACCGGTTGCTGGTCGTCGGTGCGCACATTCCCTGGTTCGACACCGCCGCCGAGGGCGCGCCGGAGACCATGCGCAGTGCCGACCGCGCGCGGTTGTTTGCGTTGCTGTCGCGGTTCCCGCGCGTGCTGCTGCTCACAGGCCACCGCCACACCCAGCGCCACGTGCGCCACGGCGCGGCGCAGGGCTGGCAGGGCGCCACGCCCTTGCACGAGTACAACGTCGGGGCCGCGAGCGGGGCGTTCTGGAGCGGCGCGCCGGATGCCGATGGCCTGCCGGCGGCGACGATGGCCGACGGCACGCCGAACGGCTTTGCGACGCTGCGCGTCGAGGGCGATGGCAATTACCGGTTGGCCTGGCACCCAGCGCGGTTGCCTGCAGACGATCCGGCCACCACTGCGGCGATGGCGCTGCATGCGCCGCGCGTGCTGCGCCAGGGGGCGTATCCGGCCTGGGGGGTCTACGCCAATGTCTACATGGGCGAGCCCGATACGCGGGTCGAGTACCGCATCGGCGATGGTGACTGGCGGCCGATGCGCCGGGTCGAGCGCGCCGACCCGAGGCTGGTGCTCGAGAATGCGCGCGACGACCTCGCCGACGGCCTGCGCGGACGTGACCGCTCGCCGGAAGCCGACCTGTCGCCGCATTTGTGGCGCGGTGCGCTCGCGACCGATCTGCCGGTCGGTACGCATCGGGTGGAGGTGCGTGCGTTCGATCCCTGGCAGGGCGAACAGCGGGCATCGACGGTCTATCGGCTGGCGGCTTCGCCGGGCGATTGATCGCCAGCCAGTGCGCGGGCCGCAGAAGCGGCGCTGTGGCCGTGTCGGTCCGAAGTGACGGCGGCCCGCGGCCGCCGGTTCACTCCGACAGCGGACGGCGTTCCGGGCCGGGCCGCTTGGCGAGCTTGCGCTGCAGCGACCTGCGATGCATGCCGAGCAGGCGCGCGGTCGCGGAGATGTTGCCGCCCGTCTCGGCCAGCGCCTGCTGGATGTGCTCCCACTCCAGGCGGTGCAGCGGGATCATCGTCGGGCTTTCGACGCTCGGCCCGTCGTCGATGTCGCTCGTGGCACGGTCCGGGGCCGGCTCGGTGTTGTGCAGGATCCGCAGCAGGGTGTCGGCCGATACTGGCTTGGGCAGGTAGTCATCGGCGCCGCGCTTGATCGCCTCGACCGCGGTGGCAATGCTGGCATAGCCGGTGACCAGCAGGATACGCATGTCGGCGCGGATCGCGCGCAGCGGCTCGATCAGCGACAGGCCCGAGGCATCGGCGAGCTTGAGATCGACCAGCGCGAAGTCCGGCGCGATGCGCGCAGCGATCTCGAGTGCGGTCGGAATGTCGGGCGCGACTTCGCAGTCGATCCCGCGGCGGGTCAGGGCGCGTCGCAGCGCTTCCAGGTACAGGGTGTCGTCGTCGACCAGCAGGCCTTTCATCGTGTCGTTTCCTTGGGAGCATCGGCGTGGCGCGCGTCGATCGGGACGCGGAAGTGCAGCACCGCGCCGCCGCCGTCCGCCTCCTCCAGGTCGAGCTCGCCACCCAGTTGTTCGATCGCCGCATGCGACAGCGCCAGACCGACGCCGAGGCCGTCGGGCTTGCCGCTGCGGAACAGGACCGGCAGGAACGGCGCCTGGGCGTCGAATCCGGTGCCGTAGTCGCGGATCGCGCCATCGAGCATGCCGTCGTCGAGTTGCAGGCGCAGGTCGACCTGTTGGCTGCCGTTGGCCGCGCTGGCGTCGGCGGCATTGTTGAGCAGCGCCAGCAGCAGGTGGCCGATCGTGCGGTCCACCCGCAACTGCGGCTCGACATTGCCGCGGCGCATCAGCACCACGGTCGGGCGCACCAACTGCCAGTGGTCGAGCACCCGGCCGATGTCGACCAGCCGGCTGGCGGCCGGGTCGGCGGGATTGGCGAGCGAGCGCACCCGATCACGGCAGGTATCCACCAGCCGCCGCAGCATGGCGATGTCCTCGGCCGTGCCGGCAGGCAGGGCCGCGGTGTCGACATCGTCGAGCACCAGCGTCATCGTGCCCAGCGGGGTGTTGAGTTCGTGGGCGACGGAGGCGGCGTGGGTGGCCAGCGCGAGGATGCCCTCGTTGCGGACGAAGCGGTCGCGCAGGTCGCCAAGCTCGCGTTCCCGGCGGTCGCGGGCGCTCGCCAGCCGGGTCAGGAAGTACAGCACCAGCGCCACGGAGACGAAGAAGTTGACCGCCATGCCGGCCAGGTGCAGGTCGAACCGGTCGTGCAGGTGGGGCAACGGCTGGCCGAAGTGCACCGACAACATGTAGCCGCTCACACACGACAGCGCCGCGGCGACCGCCCAGGCCGGCGGCAGCGCCATCGCGGTCAGTGCGATCGGCAGCAGGAACAGCGAGGCGAAGGGGTTGGCGATGCCACCTGTCCAGGCGACCAGCCAGGTCAGCACCGCGGTATCGACCAACACGTGCGCAAACGCTTCGACCGGCGCCGCGTCGCGGCTGCTGCGCAGGCGCAGGTGCACCGCGACGTTGAACACTGCCAGCACCGCCACCGCGGTCCACAGCGGCCAGGCCGGCAGGCCCATGTCGAAGCCACGCGTCGCCCACAGGATGGTCAGCGACTGCCCGCCCACCGCAGCCCAGCGCAGGCTGTAGAGGGTGCGCAGCAGGGCGGTGGCGGGGGGTTGCGACTGCATGGGCCGCCATCGTAGTGCACCGGCGCGCGGGCGCCTATCGCGACGGCGTTTCGCCCGGCGTCAGCGTCGACCCGGACAAGCCGGTAAACTGCGCGGATGTCCGCTCAGCCCGACGCCCTGCCGTTGTCCGATCCCCGTCCAGAGCCTGCGGCCGCGCCGCCGTTCGGGGCCGCGCCGCGCCGCGCCACGCGCCAGGTCCGGGTCGGGGGTGTCGCCGTCGGCGGCGACGCGCCGGTGGTGGTGCAGTCCATGACCAACACCGACACCGCCGACGTGGTGTCCACCGCGCGGCAGATCGGCGAGCTGTGGCGTGCGGGCTCCGAACTGGTGCGCATCACCGTCAATACGCCCGAAGCGGCGGCCGCGGTGCCGCGGATCGTCGAGCGGCTGGCGATGCAGGGCATCGAAGTGCCGATCATCGGTGACTTCCACTACAACGGCCACCAGTTGCTGGCCGGCGAGCCGGCCTGCGCGCAGGCCTTGGCCAAGTACCGGATCAATCCGGGCAATGTCGGTTTCGGCAAGAAGAAGGACCTGCAGTTTGCGCAGCTGATCGAATTTGCGATCCGCTACGGCAAGCCGGTGCGCATCGGCGCGAACTGGGGCTCGCTCGACCAGTCGCTGGCCGCGACCCTGATGGACGAGAACGCCCGCCGCGCCGTGCCCTGGGATGCGGGGCGCGTGCTGCGCGAGGCACTGATCCGCTCGGCGGTCGATTCGGCCGAACGCGCGGTGGAGCTGGGCCTGGGACGCGACCGCATCGTGCTCTCGGCCAAGGTCAGCGGCGTGCAGGAGCTGGTCGCGGTCTATCGCGACCTGTCGGCGCGTTGCGATTTCGCGCTGCACCTGGGGCTCACCGAGGCCGGCATCGGCAGCAAGGGCATGGTGGCCTCCAGCGCCGCGCTCGCGCTGCTGATGCAGGAAGGCATCGGCGACACGATCCGCATCTCGCTGACTCCCGAGCCCGGTGCGTCCCGAACCAAGGAAGTCGTGGTCGCGCAGGAGCTGCTGCAGACCATGGGTCTGCGCGCGTTCACCCCGATGGTCACCGCGTGCCCGGGCTGCGGCCGCACGACCTCGGAGTTCTTCCAGGAACTGGCCGGTGTGGTGCAGGACCATGTGCGCGAGAAGATGCCCGAGTGGAAGATCACCCACCCGGGCGCGGAGAACATGACCCTCGCGGTGATGGGCTGCGTGGTCAACGGCCCGGGCGAGTCGCGGCACGCCAATATCGGCATCTCGCTGCCTGGCACCGGCGAGGCGCCCTCGGCGCCGGTGTTCATCGACGGCGAGAAGGCCGTCACCCTGCGCGGCGAGACCATCGCCCAGGACTTCGTCGCGCTGGTCGACGACTACGTGCACCGGACCTACGGTCGCGGTGCCGATGTCGGCTGATCACGCGCTGGCGCGCGAGGCCGCGCACGAAACTGGCGGCCTGCTGCGCAGGCACGGCTGGAAGCTGATGCTGCTGTTTGCCGGCGTGCTGCTGCCGATGTGGGGCTTCATGGAGCTGGCCGACGAGGTCCACGAGGCCGAGGCGATCCCGTTCGACGAGCCGTTGCTGCTGTACGCCAACCAGATGGCGCGCGAGGGCTTCGACCGCGTATTCCTGTTCTTCTCGCAGATCGGCTACGCGCGCGGCGTGGTGCCGGTCGACATCGGCCTGGTCGTGCTGCTGCTGGCGTTGCGGCGCTGGCGCGATGGCCTGTTCGCAGCCTTGGCGACCGGCGGCTCGGCGCTGCTGAATCTGGGAACCAAGCAACTGTTCGCGCGCGACCGGCCCAGCCTGTGGGCGTCGATCGCGCCGGAGGCGACCTACAGTTTTCCCAGTGGCCATGCGATGGGGTCGATGACGCTGGCGCTGGTGCTGGTGCTGCTGACCTGGCCGACGCGCGCGCGCTGGTGGACGGTCGCGGCGATGGTGGTGTTCGTGCCGATGGTCGGGCTGTCGCGCATCTACTTGGGCGTGCATTACCCCTCCGACATCCTCGCCGGCTGGGCCGCGGCCTCGGCCTGGGTGGTCGGTGTGTACCTGCTGCTCTACCACTCGCCGCTGCGCCGGCGCGGGCGCACGCTGGCTTCGGGCCGGTAGGCCGCAACGCGCAACGGGACAGCGGCCGGGGCCAGGCCTGCGCTGCGCAGCCGCCAAGCGGGCAGGCCTACAGCGGCAACTGGATGTCCGACAGCCGCCAGCGCAGGCCCTTGCGCGTGAGCACGAAGACGATCGGCCGTCCGGACTCGTCGCGCACGGTCGCGGTGAAGCGCGATGGCGAGTGATAGCGCCAGTGCGCATCGGCCAGCGGATCGGCTGCCGGCGCGCGATCGCCACCGACCGGCGGCGTGGCGCCGCTCGACAGGTCCCACAGCCGCCGTCCGCGCATCAGTGCGCTCAGCCCGACCGGCGTGACCATCATGTCCACGCCCGTGCCCACGGTGCCGCTGGCGGCCTGCAGCGCGAGCGCGCCGAGCAGGCTCGATTGCACATCGACGCCGGCGCGTCGTACGAGCGCTTCGGACAGTTGCAGGCGCAGGCTCTGGCGCAATGCCGGGAAATCCACCTGCCTGGACAATGCCCTTGAATCCTCGCGCTGCACCGCGTCGCGGATCGCGTGCATGGTCAGGAACGGTCCGGCCGCCGTGTAGGCCAGCAGCAGGGCGGCGATGAGTGCGGACAGCCAGGCGAGTTTCTTCATCGGGCGACGGGCCGAACAGGGGAGCGTCGCCATTGTGGGACCGCACGCCGTCGAGCGGCTGAACACCGCCGCGCCAGGCTCAGAACTCCAGGTCCAGCGCCGCGCACAGATAGTCGACGAACGGCGCCAGCACGGCGAGGTCGGCGGCGATCGTGCGGTCGAGGCCGGGACCGGCCATCGCCGCATCATCGAGCGGTCGCAGGAACGCCCAATTGCGATGGCGCAGATCATCGATGTAGACGAAGTCGGCCGGAAAGCCGCGCGGCGGGCGGACCAGCATCTGGCTGTCGTCGAGTGCGAAGCGGCGCCGCAACTTGGGGGCGTGCGCGGCCGCCTTCCAGCCGCCGGGGTTCTCCAGGATGAACTGCCGGACCTTGCGCTGGGTGTGCGGCTCGGGATGCCAGAGCCCGGCGCCGACGAAGCTCGTGCCCGGCTCCAGGTGCACGTAGAACGACGGCGCGGCGACTTCCCGCCGCCGTTCGTGGAACAGCCGCGCGCCCTGCCAGGTCTTGTACGGCGACTTGTCGTGCGAGAAGCGGGCGTCGCGATGGATGCGGAACAGCGAGCCGCCGACGGTGCGGGTGTCGGCGCGGAAATGCGGGCTGATCGCGGCGATGTCGGGCTGCAGGTCGCCGACCAGCCGCAGGAACGGCTGGCGCACGTGCGCTTCGTAGTCCTTGCGGTGGGCCTCGAACCAGGCCTTGTCGTTGTGGCGCGCGAGTGCGCGCAGGAAGCGGAAGCTCTTCTCGCTGAAATAGGCGGTCATGCGGGGGCGGTGGGGTAGAGGTGCGAATGCAGGCCATGGCCCCAGTCGACGAGCGCGTCGAGCAAGGCCTGGTGCGTGGAGGACTGCGCATGGTCGGCGCGCAGCGCGTCGATCTGCGTGAAGTAGCCGTCGAAGTCCTGTTCCGACGCGGTCGTGCCGGGGCCGAGCCGCAGACGACGGTATTCGTCCCAGCGGTGGCGCTCGTCCGGCGACAGGGTGTCGGGCCAGTTCCGGGCGCGGTAGCGGAACAGCAGCTCGTCCAGGCGCGGGTCCTCGAAGCCGAAGTCCGCCCCGTGCAACTGCGTCGGCGGCGTGGCCCGGACCCGGGCGACGCGGCGGCGGTCGCCGTCGCCCAGGAAGCCGTCGTACAGCGAGCCGTCGGCATCCGACGGCCCGTGCGCGCGCTCGGTCGCGAAGACCGCACGGATCTTCGCCGCCAGTGCCGGACCGGCTGCGCGCAGTTGCGCGGCGCGGCGCTCGACCAGCGCTGGATCGATCGACAGGCGCGCGAAGTCTTCTGCGCGCAGGTGCGACCAGGCGACCAGGGCCGGGCAACGGTTGCTGTGCACTTCCTTGAGCGGAATGCGGGCGATGCCCTCGGGCAGGTCTGCGCCGCGCACGAACACGCGCGCGGCGATGGTGTCGGCGTCGAGATCGAGCAGGGCGTCGGGCTCGGCGTCGAGGTCGAACACCACGATGCGGCTGTCGATTGTCGGGTGTCGCGCCAGCGGCAGCACCGGGGCCGCGCACAGCCGCGAGGCCGGATAGCGCTGGGAGACGTGCAGCACCGGGGTCATCGCGACCGGATCGAGCATCGCGGCCGCATGGCGCTTGTCGCGCAGTTTGGCGGCGTAGTCCCACAGCCGAGGCTGGGCGCTGCGCATCCGCCGCGCCAGGCCGATCAGCGCACGCACATCCGACAGCGCTTCGTGGGCGTCACCGGTGCGCACGTCGTTGGCCAGCGCCAGGTGTTCGAGCTTGAACGAGGTCGCGCCGTCGTCGCGCGTGGGCCAGACCAGCCCCTCGGGACGCAGCGCATGCCACAGCCGCATCACATCGAGCAGGTCCCAACGGCAGTTGCCGCCGCGCCACTCGCGCTCGTAGGGATCGTGGAAGTTGCGGAACAGTCCGAAGCGGACGAACTCGTCGTCGAAACGCAGCGAGTTGTAGCCCAGTGTGCAGGTGCGGGGGCGCGCCATCTCCTCGAAGATCCGCGCGAATGCCTCGGCTTCGGTCATGCCGTCGCGCTGTGCCTGCTGCGGCGTGATGCCGGTGATCAGCGTGGCGACCGGCGAGGGCAGCAGGTCGTCGGCCGGGCGCACGAAGAAATCGATCGGGTCCTCGATCTGCACCAGATCGGCATCGGTGCGGATCGCCGCGAACTGGGCGATCCGGCTGCGACGCGGGTCGGCGCCGAAGGTTTCCAAGTCGTAGAAGAGAAAACTATCCGTCATAAGCAGTGCTATCGGCTCTTTTTTGCTGCAGGCCGTTGCGACGGCCTTACTGCGATGGGGGCGGCAGGTTCGTCGAGGCGCAGTCGTAGAAGAGAACACTGTCGGTCATAAGCGATGCTATCGGCTCCTCGTGGCTGCAAGCCGTGGCGATGGCGGCACGATCATGCGGGTGTGTCCTCCAACGGCGTCAGCTGCGCTCGCACCTCGGCGTCGATCGCCGGCCAGTCCAGCGCGTCGAGCGTGGTGTGGCCGGCCGTTGCGCGTTCGAGGATGCCGCGCTGCAGATCGGTGCGGTGCATCGCCAGCGAGTACGGGATGCGCATGAAGGTCACCATCGCGTAGTGCGGGACGAAACGGCCGGGATGGCGCGCCTGCAAGGCAAGTTCGAGTTCGCGCTGCAGCAGGTAGTCGGCATCGTCGACCCGATCGCGCATCTCCAGGTAGTTGTCGAGCGCCATGCGCTGGATCGCGGCGGCGTCGGGCCGGCGCTGCGCCTCGAACGCGGCGAACGCGTCTGCGGTATCGGCATGCGCGTCGAGCTGGTCGGCCAATGCCACGCAGTCCTCGAATGCGCAGTTCATGCCCTGGCCATGGAACGGCACCATCGCGTGCGCGGCGTCGCCCAGCAGCACTGCGCGACCGTCCAGATGCCAGCGTTCGAGGTAGAGCGTGGCCAACTGGCCGACCGGATTGGCGGCCCAGTGCGCGCGGAACTCCGGCATCAGCGCCAGGGCGTCTGGAAACTCGCGCGCGAAGAACGCCTGCGCCGCGTCGACCTCGTGGATCTGCTCGAACGCCGGGCCGCCGTGGGCGCCCGCGCGGTGCGGCAGGAACAGCGTGACGGTGAACGTGCGCTCGTCGTTGGGCAGGGCGATGCACATGTAGTGACCGCGGGGCCAGATGTGCAGTGCGTGCGGCTCGATGCGGAAACCGCCGTCGGCCGACGGGGGGATCTCCAGTTCCTTGTAGCCATGATCGAGTATGTCGACCCGCTCGCCCAGGTCGCGCACGCGCTGCATCGCCGCGCGCAGCGCCGAGCCGGCACCATCGGCACCGACCAGTGCGCGGAAGTGGATCTCGTGCGTTGCGCCGCTGCCGGGATCGCGGAACATCGCGTGCCGGGAGTCGAAGTTGACCGCATCCAGGCCGGCATCGAAATGCAGCCGGGCGCCGGCGGCCTGCGCCAGGTCGAGCAGTACGACATTCAGATCGCCACGATGCACCGACCAGATCACCTCGTCGTCGTCGCGACCGTAGCGCTGCAACTGTGGCGCAGCGGCGCCGGTGTGGACCATGCGCCCGCGCATCATGATCGCGTGTCGCATCACCGCAGCGTCGGCATCGGCCGCGCGCAGCGCATGCCGGCCGCGCTCGGCCAGCGCCAGGTTGATCGAACGCCCACCAGCGTAGCCCAGACGCCGCGGATCGCCGCGCTTTTCGTACAGATCGACCTCCCAGCCCCGGCGTCGCAGCAGGATGCCGAGCAGAGCGCCGGCCAGGCCTGCGCCGACGATGGTCAATTGGCGTGCGCTCATGGCGTGGCACCGCTGACGAACGCCGACCCGTCGGGCGCGACGGCGCGGAAGCGGTCCGCGATCGACAGCAGCGCGCGCCGGACGCTCGACAGCGCGTCGGCGAGCGGACGGCGTGCCAACGACACCCGGATCCGGTGGCGCGGCATCGCGTCCGCATCCGCGCGGCTGTGCCAGGCCTCGCTGCGGATGTCCCATGCGTCGGCGTCGACGATCACCGCATCGCCCTGCAGCCAACCGCGGTCGCCGAGGGTCGATGCGACCGGGCCATCGCTATCCTGCGACGGCGTCGCGAACGCCGCGGGGTCCGCCGCCGGGCGCGCGCGCAGGCGATCGATTGCAAGACCGAGCGCATCGAGGTCGGCCACCTGCAGGTCGAGCGCGACCCCGCCGACTTCGGTGTGGCGGTCGGCGACATGGACTTGGATCTGCCAGCAGGGCACGCGCGTGGCGACGTCGAGCCGATGCGCACGCGCTGAGGTCCAGGTCTGCGCGAAGGCATCGAACCACGCCTGCCAGCCCGCGGGGTCGGCGTCGAGCGCGAAGGCGTGCCAGGACTGCGTTTCGAGGTGCATCCGCCGCGGGTCGGTGCCGATGCTGACTGCGTCGGCGAGATGCGCGTCCGACAGCGCCGGACGCGGCAGGGCCCGCCAGCCGCGGAACAGGCCCAGGCGACGCGTCGGCAGGCGCATCGGTAGCCGGACAGTGGCCTCGACCCGGCAATCGCGCAATCCGATGTCGCCGTCGACAGCGATCACGCCCGCGGCGGTGCCGCGCGGGTCGCGCAATGGCCGGATGTGTTCGTCGTCATCGAGCACCCACGGCGCCACGCCCGCCTCGCGCAGCGCCTGCGTGAGCGCATCGCCCTCGGCATCGGCCTGGCCGGCATCGGCGGTGGAAGGAAAGTCGCCGTCCGCCGTCATCGTGTCTCGCTCCATCGCCTCACCGCGCGTGCGAACCGCAGCACGTCGGTGTGATCGTTGTAGAGCGGCGCCGGCGAGATGCGGATCACGTCGGGTTCGCGCCAGTCGCCGAGCACGCCGTTGTCGGACAGGTGCTCGAACAGGGCGCGGCCCTGCTCGCGGCCACCGCGCACGCGCAGCGACAGTTGCGCACCGCGCCGTGCAGGATCGGCCGGCGTGACGATCTCGAGCACCTCCGACAGCTGCGCGTGGATCAGCGCTTCCAGATACCCGGTCAGGCGCTCGGACTTGGCGCGCAGCGCCGGCATCCCGGCTTCGGTGAACAGGTCCAGCGACGCGCGCAGCGGCGCCAGGCCGAGGATCGGCGGATTGCTGAGCTGCCAGCCCTCGGCGCCCGGCGTGGGCTGGAAGTCCGGCCCCATGCGGAAGCGCGTCGCCGCATCATGGCCCCACCAGCCGGCGAAGCGCGGGCGATCGGTCGTGGCGTGGCGCGCATGCACGAAGGCGCCGGCCACGGCCCCCGGCCCGCTGTTGAGATACTTGTAGTGGCACCACACAGCGAAGTCGGCGTCGCTGTCATGCAGCCGCAGCGGCAGGTTGCCGGCGGCATGGGCGAGGTCGAAGCCGACCACGGCGCCGGCCGCGTGGCCCAGGCGCACGATCTCCGCCAGGTCGAACGCTTCGCCGGTGCGGTACTGCACGCCCGGCCACAGCACCAGCGCCAGCCGGTGCCCGTGTTCGGCGATCGCCGCGGCGATCGCGTCCATGCCGAACAGGCCGTCGGTGCCGGGCTGCACCTCGATCAGGTCGGTCGCCGGGTCGAAGCCGTGGAAGCGGACCTGCGATTGGAGCGCATAGCGGTCGGACGGAAACGCGCCGGCTTCCATCAGGATCGCCGGACGTTCGGTGGTCGGGCGGTAGAAGCCGACCATCAAAAAATGCAGGTTCGCGGTCAGCGAGTTCATCGCGACCACTTCCTCCGGTTGCGCGCCCACGACCTCGGCCAGTTGCGCGCCGACCAGTGCGTGGTAGGTCATCCACTGCGAGTTGCCGCGGAAATGGCCTTCGACCGCCTCCATCGCCCACTTGTCGAGCACGTCCTCGACCTGCGCGCGGGCGCCGCGCGGTTGCAGGCCCAGCGAATTGCCGACGAAATACGCCTGCTCCACATCGCCGAAGCGCGGCATGTGGAACTGCGCGCGGAAGCGCCGGAGCGGGTCGGCGGCGTCGGCGGTCGCGGCGTAGTCGTCGGTGAACAGAGCGTGGGTGTCGGTCATCGTGAAAAGCCGGTGGTGTCGCGCGAGGCGACGCGAAAAGGAGACTCAGGCGAAACGGTTGGCCGGCAGGCCCAGCCAGTCGAGCGCCGTGCCGTGATAGAGCCGGGCGCGGGATGCGTCGTCGAGCGCCAACTGCTCGATCCCGGCGCCGGGTTCCTGCTCGCCGAGCGGGAAGGGGTAGTCGGTGCCGAGCATCACCCGGTCGGCGCCACAAGTGTCGAGCAGGTACTGCAGCGCCCGCGGATCGGCGACCCAGGAATCGAAATAGAGCCGCTTGAGATAGCCACGCGGGTTGTGCGGGTTGTCGGTGGCGACGAGGTCGGGACGCATGTTGAAGCCGTGCTCGATGCGGCCGATCGTGTATGGGAAGCTGCCGCCGCCATGTGCCATACAGATGCGCAGCTTCGGCAGCCGCTCGAGCACACCGCCGAAGACCAGGCAACAGGCCGCGCGGGCCTGCTCGGCCGGCATGCCGACCAGCCAGGGCAGCCAGTACTTGGGCATCGACTCGCTGCCCATCATGTCCCAGGGGTGGACCAGGATCGCAGCCCCCAGGTCGGCCGCGGCCTCGAAGAACGGGAACAGTTCCGGCGCGTCGAGGTTCCAGTCGCCGACATGGCTGCCGATCTGCACGCCCTGCAGGCCGAGCTGATCGACGCAGCGCTCCAGCTCCTGGATCGCCAGCCGCGGCGACTGCAGCGGCACGGTGCCGATGCCGGCGTAGTGCCGCGGATGGGCGGCGACGGTCGCCGCCATGTGGTCATTGAGCGCCTGGTGCAGTTCCAGCGCGTGCGCGGGCTTGGCCCAGTAGGCGAACATCACCGGCACGGTGCTGATCACCTGGACCTGCACCCCGAAGCGGGCGTAGTCGTCGATGCGCTCGCGCGCGTCCCAGGTCCGAGACCAGATCTCGCGGAAGAACCGCCCGTCCTTGTAGATCCGGTGGCGTCCGTCGGCGGTGTGGTGGATGACCGGGAACCGCGCCTCGCCATACTTGGCCGCCAGGTCCGGCCAGTCGCGCGGCAGGTAATGGGCGTGGATGTCGATCTTCAGCATGGCCCGATTGTAGGCACTGGCGGCCATGGGCACCCGCTGCGGCGCGGCAGGCGGTCGATCATCCGGCGGCCGGCCCGGTCGCCTGTTCGTATCGGGCGGGGCGCGGGTTGACGTGGCCGCAGGCCGCGCAGGTGCGCAGGTCGATCGCGCCGTAGAAGCGGTCGAACACCGGCGGGAAGTCCTGCTCGATGTCGTGAAGCGTGAAGTAGTGCTCGAACAACGTGTGGTTGCAGCGCTCGCAGAACCACAACAGACCGTCGCGCTCATGCGGCAGGCGCTTGCGCTCGATCACCAGTCCGACCGAGCCGGCGCTGCGCTGCGGCGAATGCGGCACCTTGGGCGGCAGCAGGAAGGTCTCGCCGGCGCGGATCGGAATGTCGCGCGGGCGGCCGTCCTCCTGGATGCGCAGCACCATCTCGCCCTCGAGCTGGAAGAACCACTCCGGGCCCTCGTCGTAGTGGTAGTCGGTCCGCGCATTGGGTCCGCCGACGATCATCACGATGAAGTCGCCGTCGTGGATGCACTTGTTGCCGACCGGTGGTTTGAGCAACTCGCGATGCGCGTCGATCCAGGCCTGCAGGTTGATCGGGTTGGGCAGCATCGGGCGTCTCCGGTCAGTGGCGCGCGGTGCGCAGCGCGCGGACGTCGGGGCGGGCAGGGCGCGCCACGACGATCATCAGGTGCGTTCGGCCGCGTCGCGCGCGCTCGCCACGCATTTGAGCTCGATCGCGATCGGCGTCGGCAGCGCATCGATGCCGAGCGTCGTACGGCAGGGCGCCGCGGCAGGGTCGGGAAAATGCTCGGCCCAGACCGCGTTGTAGGCGGCGAAGTCCGCCATGTCGGTCAGGTAGACGGTCACGTCGACCAGGTCTTCCCAGCACGCGCCGCTGGCCTGGAGCACGGTGCGGACATTGGCGAGTACCGCGCGGGTCTGCGCCGCGATGTCGCGCGCGACCACGCGGCCGTCGGCATCGAGCACGTTGCCCGGCACCGCGTCGGTCGTCGGGTCGCGCGGGCCGATGCCCGACAGGAACAGCAGGCCGCCGGCACGGCGCGCATGCGGGTAGTGCCCGACCGGAGCCGGCGCGGCGGCGGCGTGGACCGCGTCAGTCATCGCGCTCGCCACGCGCGGCGAGCGCCGCCACCTTGGCGACGGCGGCGCGGTAGGCCGGCGTGATCTGCTCGGGACCGGAGACGTCCATCGACAGCTCGCGCACGCGGCCGTCGCCCAAGGCATACACCCAGCCGTGCACCGCCAGCGGCTGCCCGCGCGCCCAGGCGTCGCGGACCACCGTGGTCTGACAGACGTTGAGCGCCTGCTCGATCGCGTTGAGCTCGCACATCCGGGCGTGGCGCTGGGTCTCGTCCTGGACCGAGGCGAGCAGGTCTTCGTGCTTGTAGGCGAGGTCGGAGACATGGCGCAGCCAGTTGTCGACCAGGCCGACCCGCGTGCCGGTGAGGGCGGCCTGGACGCCGCCGCAGCCGTAATGGCCGACCAGCAGGATGTGCTCGACCTTGAGCACGTCGACGGCGAACTGGATCACCGACAGTGCGTTGAGGTCGCCATGCGAAAGCACATTGGCCACATTGCGATGTACGAAGACCTCGCCGGGGTCGAGCCCCAGGATCTGGTTGGCCGGTACCCGCGAATCGGAACAGCCGATCCACAGGTACTTCGGGGTCTGCTGGCTGGACAGACGGTTGAAGAAATCCGGGTCGTCGCGCGAAACGCGTTCGGCCCAGTCGCGGTTGCGTTGCAGGAGGTTGTCGAGTTCGCCCATCGCACCATTATTCCAGAGACAGGCCGATGTTCTTCGCCTCGGTGAAGAATCGCATGGCCTCCAGCCCGCCTTCGCGGCCTAGCCCCGAGTCGCCGCTGCCGCCAAACGGGGTGCGCAGGTCGCGCAGCAGCCAGCCGTTGATCCAGACCATTCCCACGCGCAGCGCGGCCGCCAGGCGGTGGGCGCGGGCCAGATCGCGGGTCCACAGCGACGCGGCCAGGCCATAGCGGCCGGCATTGGCGAGCGCGAGCGCCTCGGCGTCTTCGTCGAAGGTCTGCAGCGTGACCACTGGCCCGAAGATTTCCTCCTGATTGGTCGCGCAGTCCGGTCCCAGACCGTCGATGACCGTCGGCGCGACGAACCAGCCGGGGCGGTCGAGCGCGTGGCCGCCGCACAACACCCGGCCGCCTTCGTCGCGGGCGCGCTGCAGCGCGGCAAGCACCTTGTCGAGATGCGCCTGCGACACCAGGGGCCCCATGCGCACATCCGGGTCCATCGGGTCGCCGACGCGAAGCGCGGTGGCCTCGGCGACGAAGCGCTCGGCGAACTGCACCGCAATGCGCCGCTCGACCAGGATCCGCGAGCCGCACAGGCAGATCTGGCCGCTGTTCTGGAACGTCGAGCGCACCAGGGTGTCGAGCCGGTCTTCCCAGTCGCTGTCGGCGAAGACCAGCGTGGCGTTCTTGCCGCCGAGTTCGAGCGAGGTCTTCTTCAGCAGGCCGCCGGCGAGCGCGCCGATCCGCCGCCCGACCGCAGTGCTGCCGGTGAACGACACTGCCCGCACCCGGGGATCGATCACAAGCGCCTCGCCGACCTCCGCGCCGCTGCCGTGGACGAGGTTGAGTACGCCCGGCGGCAATCCGGCCTCGGCCGACAGCGCGGCCAGCAATGTCGCCGTCGCCGGGGTGATCTCCGACGGCTTGGCGACCACCGTGTTGCCGGCCGCCAGCGCCGGCGCGATCTTCCAGGTGAACAGATACAGCGGCAGGTTCCACGGCGAGATCGTCGCGACCGTGCCCAGCGGCTGGCGCAGGGTGTAGTGCAGGCCGGCCTCGCCATGGTGCGATTCGCTGGCGAACTGGGTCGCGGCATGTGCGAAAAAGCGCAGGTTGGCGACCGCGCGCGGGATCTCGGCATCGCGCGCCAGTGCGAACGGCTTGCCGCCGTCCAGGGACTCGGCGTGGGCGAACTCGTCGTTGCGGGCCTCGAGCAACGACGCCAAGCGTTCGAGCAGGGCCGCGCGTTTGCTGTTGGGCAGCGCGGCCCAGCCGGGGGCGGCGCGTTCGGCGGCCTGTAGCGCGAGATCGACATCGGTGACATCGCCCGCGGCGACCTCGGCGTACACCCGGCCGGTCGCGGGGGCATGGACCGGCCACCAGCGATCCGCCGCCGGGTCCCGTGCTGCGCCGTCGATCCAGTGGGTCAGCCGCTGCATGGC
Organism: Luteimonas sp. TWI596; assembly: GCF_039674105.1. Taxonomy (NCBI): domain Bacteria; kingdom Pseudomonadati; phylum Pseudomonadota; class Gammaproteobacteria; order Lysobacterales; family Lysobacteraceae; genus Luteimonas; species Luteimonas sp. TWI596. Next base: position 207,562 of record NZ_JBDJMU010000004.1, on the reverse strand, counting down.
GCCAGCTTACCTGAGTGCGCGCCGGGGCCGGGGGGCGGCCGGCCCGGCTCCAGGGTCAGTGTTGGCAGCCCGGGCACCAGTACAGCCGGCGGCCGGCCAGGCGGAGCTCGGCGATGGTGCCGTCGCCGCGCGGGCACGGCGCCCCGGCGCGCTCGAACACCGCGAAACCGAAGGTCGCCCGGGTGCGCGCCAGATAATCCTTGCCCGGCGGCGGCGTGTCGTCGAGCTTGGCGCGATAGGCGCGCCGGGGCACGTCGAGCAGGGCATTGGCCAGCCGCCGCCGCTCGCCGACGGTCAGGTCCTGCAGGATGCGATGCGGCGACAGCCGCGCCTGGAACAGCACCTCCGAGCGCAGGTAATTGCCCATTCCGGCCGCGAAGTCCTGCGCCAGCAGCAGTGCGGCCAGCGTGCGCTTGCCGAAACGCGGTTCGCGCATGTGCGCCAGCAGGGCTTTGGCGTCGATCGCCGGATCGAGGACGTCCGGGCCGAGCTTGGCGAGGTAAGGCTGGTCGCCGAGCGCATCGGTGCGCCACAGCGAGACCGACGGCGCGGCATAGAGCGCCGCGACACCGCGCACGGTGACCAGCAGCACGCGCGGCCGGGTCTCGCCCGGCAAGGCCTCGGGCGTATCGACAAAGCGCCAGAAGCCGAACAGGTGGCTGTGCGTGTACAGCGTCCAGCCCCCGTCGACCGCGGTCAGCAGCGCCTTGCCGCGCGCCTCGACAGCCAGCACCCGATGGCCTTCGAGCAGACGGCGGCGTCGCTGCAGCGCCGGATCGACGAACCGCACGCAGCGCAGCGTCTCATCGACGAGCAACTGCGACAGGTGGTCGGCGAGGGCGTGGGTTTCCGGACCTTCGGGCATGGGCGCATCGGAGCAGCCCGCACGTCGTCACGCCGTGACCCTGCCGGACACCGCGTTGAGGGGGGGGCCGCGTGGGGGCTCAGATCGAGGCCATGCGCCCGCCGTCCACCGGGAGGCTGACCCCGTTGATGTAGGCCGCGGCCGGCGAGCAGAGGAATGCGATCACGCCAGCGGTCTCCTCGGGTTCGGCGAAACGCCCGGCTGGCACCGCGGCCTGCATCGCGGCGATGACGGCATCCTCGGACTGGCCGCTGCGCGCGGCGCGATCGGCGACGATCTGCGCGATGCGCTGGGTGCGCGTGTAGCCGGGCAGCACGTTGTTGACCGTGATCCCGTCGGCCGCCAGTTCGCGGGAGAGCGTCTTGGCCCAGCCGGCCACCGCACCGCGCACGGTGTTGGACACGCCCAGGCCCGCGATCGGCTCGCGCACCGAGGTCGAGACCACGTTGACGATCCGGCCCCAGCCGGCGGCGCGCATGCCCGGCAGCAGCACCTGGACCAGAACCTGTCCGGCGAGCAGGTGGCGCCGGAACGCGCCCAGATAGGCGTCGGCCGATGCGGTATGCGCCGGCCCGCCGGGCGGACCGCCGGTATTGTTGACCAGGATCTGGGCCGGGACCGTGGCGACGTGCGTCTCCAGACGGCTCCGCAGAGCTTCCAGGTCGTCCATGTCGGCGACGAGCGCATGGTGCGCCTGGCCGGCAGGCGCCGGCAGCGATTCGCATACAGCTTGTAGGGCATCGCTACGTCGGGCGAGCACCGTCACGCTGGCGCCCAGCAGGGCCAGCTCATGCGCCGTGGCGCGCCCGATGCCTTCGGAGGCGCCGCAGACGAGCGCGTGGCGGCCGGTGAGGTCGAGGTCCATGGGCGGGTCTCCTGGAGCGGATGTGCACGTGCGGTAAGGATCGCGCGAGTCGAGCCTGACGATCCACTACGCGAAGAGGCGTGAGCGAGGACCTGGCCTCGGCGCCAATGTCGATCCCGTTGCGTCGTGTGTCCGGGAGATGCCGGTGGACGCGAGTGGCGGGCACACGGCACGGTCCGGGGTGCCCCAATCCTGCAGGGCGATGCGCCGAGCGACGCGCCAAGCACGGTCGCGCCCCACGCCGATCTCATCCACGCTCGGCGGCACATCGCAATGCGGCCGCACGCCACGGCCAGCGGGCAGACCGGGCCAGTCGAACCGGAATCGCAGCAGCGGGATCCCCAGCGCGACCCCGCTGTGCGGCAAAATCAGGCGCCAGCTGTAGCCGCTGGTGTTGCCTTCGTGCGCGCCGCCAACCTCTTCGCCGACGAACACGGCGCGGCCGACGTGGTGGAGCATCGACGCCAGTTCGGCGGCGCCGGAGAACGTGCGGCCGCCGGCCAGAACGACGAGCCTGCCCGAGAACACCGGTGTGGACGGTGCCCAGTGGCTCATCAGCCCCTCGGGCGGGACATTGAGCCGGGTCAGGCGACCATCCCCGGTCGGGCGTTGGAAATGGATTTCGTCTTCGTCGTAGACCTCCGTCTCGAAGATCTGTCCGGACGCAGACGCGACGCTGATCCGTTGGCCTCGTGCGTCGACGGCGCGGTATTTGCGCAGCGGCGTGTCGACCAGGAAGGAGAACAGGATGCTCTCGTTCGGTTCCGAGCCGCCCCCGTTTTCGCGCAGATCGAGGATCAGACGCTCGGCGCGACCGCGCTGCAGTTCCTCGAACAGATGGCGCATCTCGTCGCGGAAGGTCGTGCCCGCATCGCGATAGACCCGGTTGGAGAAAGAGGGCACCTCCAAATAGGCGAGCCCGGGCGCGAGCCATTCGAGTGAGGCGCGCCGCCTCTCCCGTTCGGGCGCACGCGGGCGTTCGGCCATGGGGTGCGCGGCGACGCTCCTGTGCACGATTCCGCCCGCAGGCGGCGCATAGGTCAGCGCGAATGCGGACTCGCTGCCACGGCGCCTGTGCCGAAGTACGGCGTAGCAACTACCGGGACATTCGCGCATAGCGCTGGTCGCGATCCGCCCGTCGTGCTCGACCAGTGACATCAGTTCCTGCAGCAGCGTGTCACCGTGCTCGCCGTTGATCGACAGCAGCCGGCTCCCGAGCGGAATATCGGCCGCGTCTCCGTAGCCCTGGCTCACGAAGGTGCCTTCGGTGCTCCAGTGCAGGTCGAGCGGCAGCAGCCGAGCGGTGCGTTGCTGCTCGGCCACCGCTGCGGAGGCCGGGCGGACGGTCAGATGGCCTTCGCCGATCCGGCTCGTCAGTTCGGCCACCGCCACATACACCGACATTGCGTCGTGCGCGCCGTCGGCCGCGGCCAGTGCGCGCGCCTTGGCCGACGTCCAGTCGTCCGGCGACTGATGCCAGTGGATGTCCGGCAGCGCCGCCTCGGTCGCATCGATCGCCAGCAGGATGTCTTCGCGCGCCTGGATGGGCGTGATCGAACGCGCCACGGGCACTGCCTCGGCAGCGGCGGCCGATGTACTCGCGAACAGAATCGCGGCGAGGAACGCCGCCCGGAAAGAGCAAGTTGGCGGCACGCGACAGACCCGCTATAAGCAAAATACCGCCGGTATCCTATGAGGCAATATTTTGCCGAGTCAAGTCACCCCGTCTTTCATGGCGTTCGTCGCCAACAATGTCCGCGAACGGCGCTTGGCCGCCGGCCTGAGCCAGAAGGCACTGGCGGCGCGTTCGGGTGTCAGCCAGCGGATGATCGGCGCGATCGAGGCCGGCACCAGCAGCGTCAGCACCGCGACGCTGGACCGGATCGGGATCGCGCTCGATGCCACGCTCGCAGAATTGGTGACCGACCCCTCCGCACCGCGAAGCGTGATGGTGGACCGGCTGGGCTGGACGGGTGCGCACGGCGGCAGTGGCATCCTGCGCTGGAGCGTCAACGCCGTCCGCGAAGTCGATGCGTGGGCGTGGCAGCTGCAGCCAGGCGACCGCTACCAGGCCGCCGCCGACCCTGCGGGTTGGCACGTCATGCTCTTCGTGCTGCAGGGACGGCTGACGCTCGAACTCGACGACGTCGAGATGGAGATCGAGGCGGATGCGCACGTGTTCGAGAGCGCGACGACGCACGCTTACAGCAACCGGACCGACTCGCCGGTGCGGTTCTATCGCTGCACGGTGTGGTAGGTCGTCCGCGGCGACGCAGCTCGTCTGCGGGCGGGTCGCTCTCTGGGCCTTCGCGTCAGGCGCGCGCGCCCAGCGACTGCACCATGCGGTCGCGCAGCTGGGCGTCGTCCTCGGCCTGCGGCGGGGCGATCTCGCCGGGCGCGAAACCGCGCTCGAGCGCATCCTCGGCGTCCAACCCGTCCCAGGCGACGAACTCGGCGTCGAGCAGCATCGCGCGCGCGGTGTCCTCGCTGTCGTAGGGCAGGGTGTTGCCGTCGCTGTCGAACACCTCGGCGGTGCCGGCCTCGAGCACGCGCAGGCGCGCCCAGATCACGGTCCGTCCGATCGTCGCCAGCCACCATTCGTCGCGGGTCATCGAAAACGTCCTTCCTAAGGTCAGGGGGCGATCGACCACAGCCACAGCACCGCGCAGGCGGTCAGTGCGCCGAGGATCACCATCAGCGAGATCCGCGCCGGGGTGGCCAGGCCGGTGAACTGGCGGTCGGGGACTTCGTAGTAGCCACCGGCCAGCAACCAACGCAGCGCCGCCGGCTGCAGAAACGCACCCTCCGCGAACCGCGCCCGCACCTGCGGATGGCGGTCGCGCAGGTGCACCAGCGACAGCGGCCAGAAGATCACGAACGCGGTCACGCCGCCGATCGCGACGCCGAAGAAGCACAGGGCGAGGAAGAGGATCACGACGCGTCCGGTACGTGGATATGCCGAAAGGATAATGGGTTCGAACAGATCGCGCTTGACCTCGGCGCGCGCACGGAACTAGCGTCCCACGGGAGGGATACTCCCTCGAAAACGCCATTCAAGGAGGATGTATGAAGACCAGAACGTTGTGGGCAGGCGCGCTGATGTGCCTTGTCGCCGGATTGACGGTCGCGTCTGTCCAGGCTTCCAGTGTCGCGACCGAAGAACGCACCACGCCGGAGGTCGTCGCCTCTGTTTCGCCCTCGCTCGCTGCACCCGTCAGGTTACTTCCTGACCTTGGCAGCGATCCCGAGATGAGCTGTATGCAGATTCGCGACCGGCAGTCTTGCCTGTTGAACATCGCGTGTCGGTGGCGCAACGAACGCTGCGTCGACGAGTAACGCAACATGTTGCTCGGTCCCAGCACTTTTCACCGAGTGCTGGGACCGGTACTGGCTCAAGACGCAGAACCTGCGTTTCTTCGATCCCTGAACTCAGTATTCTGCCTGCCCCGGTGCGCGTGGGTAGGGGATTGCGTCGCGGATGTTGGACAGGCCGCAGACGTAGACGATCAGGCGCTCGAAGCCCAGGCCGAAGCCGGCATGGGGCACGGTGCCGTAGCGGCGGAAGTCGCGGTACCAGCCGTAGTGTTCGCGGTCGAGACCGAACTGGTCCATGCGCGCATCGAGCACGTCGAGGCGCTCCTCGCGCTGCGAGCCACCGATGATCTCGCCGATACCCGGCGCCAGCACGTCCATTGCCGCGACGGTCTTGCCGTCGTCGTTGAGGCGCATGTAGAACGCCTTGATGTGCTCGGGATAGTTCGCGACCACGACCGGCCGGCCCACGTGCTGCTCGGTCAGCCAGCGTTCGTGCTCGGTCTGCAGGTCAAGGCCCCATTCGACCGGGAACTCGAACTTCTGCCCGGACTTGCGCAGCAACTCCACTGCCTCGGTGTACTCGATGCGCTCGAACGGGGCGTTGACGAACTTTTCCAGCCGCGTGATCGCATCCTTCTGCACGCGTTCGGCGATGAACGCCATATCGTCGGCGCGCTCGTCGAGCACCGCGCGGAACAGGAACTTCAGGAAGTCCTCGGCCACGCGTGCGTCTTCGGCCAGATCGGCGAACGCGATCTCCGGCTCGATCATCCAGAACTCGGCCAGGTGACGCGTGGTGTGGCTGTTCTCGGCCCGGAAGGTCGGGCCGAAGGTGTAGACCTTGCTCATCGCCAGGCAGAACGCCTCGACGTTGAGCTGGCCGGACACGGTCAGGAACGCCTCCTTGCCGAAGAAGTCGCGCGAAAAGTCGACCTTGCCATCGCGCAGCGGCAGGTTGGCCAGGTCCAGCGTCGAGATCCGGAACATCTGGCCCGCACCCTCGGCATCGGACGTGGTCACGATCGGGGTGTTGATCCAGTAATAGCCGTTCTGGTGGAAGTAGCGGTGCGCCGCCTGCGCCAGGCAGTGGCGGATGCGGGTGACCGCGCCGAACAGGTTGGTGCGCGGGCGCAGGTGCGCGACTTCGCGCAGGAATTCCAGCGAATGCGCCTTGGGCTGGATCGGATAGGTCTCCGGGTCCTCGACCCAGCCCACGACCTCGATCTCGCGCGCCTGGATCTCGAAGCTCTGCCCCTGGCCCTGCGAGCGGACCAGCGTGCCGGTGGCGATCACCGAACAGCCGGCGGTCAGCCGCCGGATCTCCGACTCGTAGTTGGCCAGTGTCTGCGGCGCCACGACCTGGATCGGCGCAAAACACGAGCCGTCGCTGACGTTGACGAAGCTCAGGCCCGCCTTGGAGTCGCGGCGGGTGCGGACCCAGCCACGGACGGTGACGTCGCCGCCTTCGGGAAGATGGCCGGCGAGGGCCTGTTGGACGCTGGTCGTGGTCATGCCTTGAATCCCGGAAATCCGCACCGATGAATGGCTGCACAGTCTACCGTGCCGCCGCCGCGCCGCGGATGTCCGCTCAGCTGCCGCTGTCGACCGCAGGAGTACACTCGTCCCATGGCCATCGCACTCGCTCCCGCTGCCCTCGAACGGGCCCGCCGTTTCCTTGCCGCCAGCCCCGATGCGCTGGGGTTGCGCTTCGGCGTGGCCAGGACCGGCTGCTCGGGATGGGGCTATGTCGTCGACCTCGCCCACGAGGAACGTCCCGGCGATGCGGTCTCCGAGCAGGACGGTGTGCGGATCTATGTCGATGCGCAGAGCCAGCCGATGGTCGACGGCACCGAGATCGATTTCGCGCAGAAGGGACTGAACCAGGAGTTCGTGTTCCGCAACCCCAATGCGGCCGCCGAGTGCGGCTGCGGCGAAAGCTTCACGACCGATCCGGGCAAGGCCTGATCGCTTCGGCCGGTGGCCTCGGCGGCCAGGGCGAACGTTCCCGCCGGGGCAGTGCGCGTCTAGGCGGCGTCAGGCGCGCTGCGCCGGAACTCGCTGCGCAGCACGAAACCGATCGCCAGCAGCGTCAGCAGCGCCATGCCGAACCAGGTCAGCGCATAACTGAGGTGGTTGTCGCGGAACTGCACGATCGTCAGTCCGGGCACCGGCCAGTTGGCGCCGTCGATCGAGGTCTGGGCGTCGATGAAGAATGGCGCCACCGGTGCCGGGACCTGCCGCGCGGCAGTCATCTCCACCGGCACGCGGGCATACCAACGGTCCTCGGCGGGCACGTTGGCACGCACGAACAGGCCGGCGCGGTCGGGCTGGCGTAGCAGGCCGGTGACCTCGACGACGTCGGCGGCGTCCACACGGGCGCGGCTGTCGCGTCGGCGATGCGCATTGTCGACGTAGCCGCGGTTGATCCACACCGCGCCGTCCGCGGTCGCCATCGGGGTCATGATCCAGTAGCCGGGTCCACGCTCGGTGGAGGCGTAGACCGCGACTTCCTGATCGTGCAGCAGGCGCCCGCGGGCGGTCACGCGCTGGTACTGCGCATCGGCCACGTCCAGGCTGTCCCAGTCGGCGACGGCCGGCAGCGCTGTGGGGGCTGCGTGGATCCGGGCCTCGACCCGGGCGATCAGGTCGCGTTTCCAGCCCAGCCGCTCGACCTGCCACAGGCCCAGCGCGATGAAGCCGGCGGTCGCGGCGACCAGGAATACCAGCAACGCCCAGCGTCGGGCCGGGCGTTGCGGGGCGCGTTGCACGTGCATGCGGAGGCGTCGCGTCCGGTCAGGGCGCGGCGCGCATCTGCTCGGGCGACATCGGCATCATGTTGTTGTTGAGGTGATACATGACCCACAACGAGCCGACCAGCGCGATGACGATGAGGATGCCGGTGAACAGCATCGACATCAGGATCCAGCCGCCCTCCGATTTCCGGTTCATGTGCAGGAAGTAGATCATGTGCACGACGATCTGGATGGCGCCGAACATCATGATCAGTGCGACTGTCCAGACACGGCTCTCGATCACCTCGCCCATGACCAGCCAGAACGGGATGACGGTGAGGATCACCGACAGCACGAATCCGATCACATAGTCGCGCATGCTGCCATGGCCGTGCGCGTCGTGTGCCGCCTCGTGGGCAGGGTGGTGGTTGGTTCCGGTGCTCATCCCACGACTCCCATCAGATACACATACGAGAACACGCCGATCCAGATCACATCCAGGAAGTGCCAGAACATCGACAGGCACATCAGACGGCGGTTGTTGGCGGCGTTGAGCCCGTGCTTGCGCAACTGGACCACCAGCGTCACCAGCCAGATCAGGCCGAACGTCACGTGCAGGCCGTGGGTGCCGACCAGGGTGAAGAACGCCGACAGGAATGCGCTGCGCTGCGGTGTCGCGCCCAGGTGGGCGAGGTGGTGGAACTCGTAGAGTTCGATGCCCAGGAACGCCAGGCCGAACAGGCCGGTGACGAGCAACCAGCCGATCGTGCCCCGGATGTTCTGCTTGTACGAATTCAACATCGCGAACCCGTAGGTGATCGACGAGAACAGCAGCATGAACGTCGCGACCAGGATCAGCTTCAGGTCGAACAGGTCGGCCGGCGATGGGCCGGCCGCGTAGTTGCGGCCGAGCACGGCGTAGATGGCGAACAGGATCGCGAAGATGAGGCAGTCGCTCATCAGGTAGATCCAGAAGCCGAGGTTGGTCCCGGTCTCGGGGTGGTGCCCATGCCCGTCCTCGGCATGGGGGTCCTCGATCACGTGGTAGACGCGGGCGGTATCGCCGGAAGTGGATTGGATGCTGTGTGCCATGTCAGAGCGCCTGCTGCGCGAGATCGCGCGTGCGTTGTTCCTCGGTGTCGATCACGTCCTGAGCGGGGATGTAGTAATCGCGGTCGTAGTTGAAGGTGTGCGCGATCGCCGCGACCACCAGGGCCACGAACGACGCGCCGGCCAGCCACCAGATGTGCCAGATCAGGCCGAAGGCCAGCGCGACGCTGATCGCCGACAGCACGACCCCCGCACCGGTGTTGCGCGGCATGTGGATCGGCACGAAACCGGCCAGCGGACGCTTGTAGCCGTGACGCTTCATGTCGGCCCAGGCGTCGATCTCGTGGATCACCGGGGTGAAGGCGAAGTTGTAGGCCGGCGGCGGCGACGAGGTCGACCACTCCAGCGTGCGGCCATCCCACGGGTCGCCGGTGACGTCGCGCAGCGCCTTGCGCTTCCGCACGGCCTGGACGATCGACATGATGAACGCGCCAATGCCGGCCGCGACCAGCGCCGCGCCAATCGCCGCGACCACGAAGAACAGATGCAGCGAGGTGTCCTCGAACTGGCTCAGGCGGCGGGTCACCCCCATCAGGCCCATGATGTAGAGCGGGGTGAACGCGACCCAGAAGCCGGTCAGCCAGCACCAGAACGAGACCTTGCCCCAGAACTCGTCGAGCTTGAAGCCGAACGCCTTCGGGAACCAGTACACCATGCCGGCGAACAGGCCGAAGACCACGCCGCCGATGATGGTGTTATGGAAGTGCGCGATCAGGAACAGGCTGTTGTGCAGCACGAAGTCAGCGGGCGGCACCGCGAGCAGCACGCCGGTCATGCCGCCGATGACGAAGGTGAACATGAAGCCGATCGTCCACAGCATCGGGACGTCGAAGCGGATGCGTCCCTTGTACATCGTGAACAGCCAGTTGAAGATCTTCGCGCCGGTGGGGATCGAGATGATCATCGTGGTGATGCCGAAGAACGCGTTGACGCTGGCACCCGAGCCCATCGTGAAGAAGTGGTGCAGCCACACCAGGTACGACAGGATCGTGATCACCGCGGTCGCGTAGACCATCGACGTATAGCCGAACAGGCGCTTGCCGCAGTACGTCGAGACGATCTCCGAGAAGATGCCGAACGCCGGCAGCACCAGGATGTAGACCTCCGGGTGGCCCCAGATCCAGATCAGGTTCACGTACATCATCGGGTTGCCACCCAAGTCGTTCGTGAAGAAGTTGGTGCCGACATAGCGGTCCATCGTCAGCAACGCCAGCGTCGCGGTGAGGATCGGGAACGACGCGACGATCAGGATGTTGGTGCACAGCGAGGTCCAGGTGAAGATCGGCATGCGCATGTAGCGCATACCCGGCGCACGCATCTTGACGATCGTCACGATCAGGTTGATGCCCGACAACGTTGTGCCGACACCCGCGACCTGGAGCCCCCATAAGTAGTAGTCCATGCCGACGCCTGGACTGTAGTCGGCGCCCGACAACGGCGGGTAGGCCAGCCAGCCGGTCCGCGCGAACTCGCCGACGAACAGCGACAGCATGATCAGCACCGCGCCGGCGGCGGTCATCCAGAAGCTGAAGTTGTTGAGGAACGGGAACGAGACGTCGCGCGCACCGATCTGCAGCGGCACGATGTAGTTCATCAGGCCGGTCACCAGCGGCATCGCCACGAAGAAAATCATGATCACACCGTGCGCGGTGAAGATCTGATCGTAGTGATGGGGGGGCAGGAAACCTTCGCCACCGCCCGAGGCCAGGGCCTGGTGCGCGCGCATCAGCACGGCGTCGGAGAAGCCGCGCAGCAGCATCACCAGCGCCAGGATGCAGTACATGATCCCGATCTTCTTGTGGTCGATGCTGGTGAACCACTCCTTCCACAGGTAGCCCCAGAGGCGGTACCGGGTGATGAGCACGAGCAGCGCGATGCCGCCGAGCGCAGTGCCGATGAAGGTCGCCGCGAGGATCGGGTCGTGGAGGAAGGCCAGGGACTCGAGCGAAAGACGCCCGAGCCACGGTGAGTTGAGCTGGTCCTGGGGTGCGGACATGGGGTTCCTGCCTAGTACTGGATTCGGTGATGCGATCCGGGATCAGCGGCCTGAGGGGCCGCCGTCGTCGTCCGGCTTGCCGGGCGCGCCTTGCTGCTGCGGTGCCTGTCCCGGCGGGATCGGCTGCACGCCCTTGTCGTCGGCGCCTTCGCTCGAGGGCGTGGGCTGCGGTGTCGGCTCCTCGGGCGAAACGGCTCGCGGCTGGTGGCCCTGCGGCTCGTCGCCACGCGCTTCGCGGCCGGCCTCGGGGAACGTCGCGCCAGGAGCGGCCATCGGTTCGTCGGCGTGGCGGTTGTCGTAGCGCAGCCGGGCGTAGTTGGCATGGCTGTCCACGCCGCCGCCGCCCGAGCGGTCGATATGCATCATCTCGTGGATGCACATCGAGCCGGGCGACACGCACATGTTGAGGATCGCCTCGTAGAGCGCCGGGTCGACGTTGCCGAAGTAACGCACCGGTTCGCGCTCGGAAGGCTTCTCGAGCACCAGGTACTCCTGACGGCCCAGCGGGGTCTGGTCGGCCTGCACCTTGCGCACCCAGGCGTCGAAGCCTTCCTGGCTCATGCCGTGGAAGTCGAAGTGCATGTGCGAGAAGCCATCGCCGCTGTAGTTGGCCGAGAAGCCCTTGTAGACGCCCTCGGCGTTGATCACGGCGTTGAGCTTGGTCTCCATGCCGGTCATCGCGTAGATCTGGCCGGCCAGCGCGGGGATGAAGAACGAGTTCATCATCGACGCGGAAGTGATCTTGAACTCGATCGGCACGTTCACCGGCGCGGCGAGCTCGTTGACCGTCGCGATGCCCTGCTCGGGATACAGAAACAGCCACTTCCAGTCGAGGGCGACGACTTCGACCACCAAGGGCTCGACGCCCTCGGCGATCGGCGTGTTGGAGTCGATCCGGTCGAGTGGGCGATAAGGGTCGAGCTTGTGGGTGGCGATCCAGGTCACCGTGCCGAGCACCAGGATGATCGCCAGCGGCGCCGACCAGATGATCAGCTCCAGGCGCGTGGAGTGGTGCCAGTCCGGCGCGTACTCGGCGTTCCTGTTCGACGCGCGGTACTTCCATGCGAAGAAGAACGTCAGGAAGATCACCGGGACGATGACCAGCAGCATCAGCACCGTCGACAGCAGGATCAGGTCGCGCTGCTGCAAGGCGATGTCGCCGGACGGCCGCATGAGCACCCAGTCGCAGCCGGACAGCAGCAGGGCGGCCCCGAACAGGACCGAGAATCGAAGGAAGGATTTCATTGGCGGGAGATCAACGACTGAAAAGGGAAAGACGGCTTGACGGAGGCGCCACGTGGCGGCGGCTAGCGTGGAATCAGGGCAGGGCGCGGACGCGTGCTGCTGCGCACCTTGCGTGGTGGGCCCGTTTGGGGTTCACAATGCGGTGCATTATCCCCCATGACGACCGGAGAGAGCGCGCAGATGAGCGGAACCGCACAGCAAGCCACCACCGGGCTGGACGATGCGCCGGAGACCGACGACCTGGAGATCTCGCCTGGGAAGATCGCCTTCCCGGTCGTGATGGGCCGGACGTCGGAGTTCTTCGACTTCTTCGTCTACGGCATCGCCTCGGTGATGGTGTTTCCTTATCTGTTCTTTCCCGACAGCGATCCGGTGCAGGCAACGCTCAAGTCGTTTGCGATCTTCTCGCTGGCGTTCATCGCCCGCCCGATCGGCTCGGCGGTGTTCATGGCCATCGACCGCAACTTCGGTCGGGCCGCAAAGCTGATCGTGGCCCTGTTCCTGCTGTGCGGCTCGACCATGGCGATCGCGTTCCTGCCCAGCTACGCCCAGGCGGGCCTGCTGGCGCCGGTGCTGCTGGCAGTCTTCCGCTTCGGCCAGGGGCTGGGCTGGGGCGGCGCCTGGGACGGGCTGCCGTCGCTGCTGTCGCTCAGCGCGCCCAGAGAACGCCGCGGCTGGTACGCCATGGTGCCGCAGCTGGGGGCGACGTTCGGCTTCATGCTCGCGGCTGGCATGTTCCTGGTGTTCACCCGCTTCCTCGGCCATGAGGACTTCATGGCCTGGGGCTGGCGCTTCCCGTTCTTCGTGGCGCTGGCGCTGAACGTCGTCGCGCTGTTCGCGCGGCTGCGTCTGGTGGTCACGCCGGAGTTCGTGCAGTTGTTCCGGCAGCAGGAACTGCAGCCCCGCCGGATCGGCGAGACCATCCGCACGCATCCGCGTCAGGTCCTGCTCGGTGCGCTGATTCCGCTGGCCAGCTACGCGATGTTCCACCTGGTGACGATCTTCCCGCTGAGCTGGGCCACGCTTTACACCGACCATGACCCGGGCGACTTCCTGGTCAGCCTGCTGATGGGCGCGGTGGTCGGCGGGGTGGGCATCGTGCTGTCGGGCCTGCTGGCAGACCGGGTCGGCCGCCGCGGGCAGCTGGCGATCGCGGCGGTCCTGATCGCGATCTTCAGCTTCTTCGCCTCCCGCCTGCTGGGCGACGACACGACCGCTGGCCGCACGACCTACGTCGTCGTGGGCTTCGCGCTGCTGGGGCTGTCGCTTGGCCAGGCGAGCAATGCGATCGCCTCGCGCTTCGAGAGCATCTACCGCTACACCGGCGCGGCGGTCACATCCGACATCGCCTGGCTGCTCGGCGCGGGCTTCGCGCCGCTGGTCGCGCTGGGCGTGTGCAGCCGATTCGGGCTGGAGTACGTGGGCTATTACCTGCTGTCGGGCGCGGTCGTGACGTTGGCTGCGCTGGGCTTCAGCCGAACGCTGGAAACCGTGCGCTGACCCCCACGCACCGTGCGCCCAGTCGGGCGCACGGTCGATTCGGTGAAGGGCGGCGGTCTGCACGATGCGTTCGTCCGGGCCCGAAACATCCGGGCATGTGAGGCGGGGGAGGGGCCTGCGGCTCGACTCGGGCGCGTCCGCTTGGGGTGCGCTCCGATGTCGCGGTGGCCGGGTGTCCATTTCACCATGCCCGCCTGCGACAGGGCTGCGACCGAGTGTCGCACCTGCGCGCTGGACCACCTGCGCATGTCCCGCGCTTGCCCGAAGGCGGGGAATCTGTGACAATTGCCGGCTCCCTGCGCCCAGGCGCCGGGAGGCCCTTGCCCCACTGCGCACGCGGGGGGCTATCCGGACCGCCGCCGACCGGCGCGGTCGATATCCGAAAGGAAACCACTATGCGTCATTACGAAGTCGTGTTCCTGGTCCACCCGGACCAGAGCGAGCAGGTGCCCGCGATGATCGAGCGTTACAAGTCGATGATCGAAGGCGCCGAGGGCACCATCCACCGTCTGGAAGATTGGGGCCGCCGTCAGCTGGCCTACCCGATCAACAATCTGGTCAAGGCCCACTACGTGCTGTTCAACATCGAGGTCGGCCAGGCCGGTCTCGACGAGCTCGTCGAGGCGTTCCGCTTCAACGATGCCGTGCTGCGTCACCTGGTGATCCGCCGCGAAGAGGCCGACACCGAGCAGTCGCTGATCATGAAGAACAAGGACGACAAGGGCGACAAGCCCGAGCGTGGCGAGCGTCGTCGTCGCGATGACGAGGGCGAGTCCACCGGCGGCGATGCCGACGGCGACAAGTCCGACAAGCCCGACACCAACGCCGAAGCCGCCTGAGGAGCACGTCCATGTCCAAGTTCTTCCGCCGCCGCAAGTTCTGCAAGTTCACCGCCGAGGGCGTCAAGGAGATCGATTACAAGGATCTCAACACCCTGCGCCAGAACCTGACCGAGAACGGCAAGATCGTTCCCAGCCGCATCACGGGCACCAAGTCGCGTTACCAGCGCCAGCTGGCCACGGCCGTCAAGCGCGCCCGTTACCTGGCCCTGATCCCGTACACCGACAACCATAATGTGTGAGTCCCTTCACTAGAAGCCCGCACATCCATGTGCGGACTGTCCAAGTGAAGCGAACGCATCTTTAGATCATTTCGTCCGGTTCGGACAGCAATCGTTGCGGCGCCTGGGGCGCCGCTAACGAATACGGAGCTACACCATGCAACTGATTCTGCTGCAGAAGGTCACCAACCTCGGCAACCTCGGCGACAAGGTCAATGTCAAGCCGGGCTATGGCCGCAACTACCTGGTGCCCCAGGGCAAGGCCGTGCCGGCGACCGAGGCCAATCTGGCCGAGTTCGAGACCCGCCGTGCCGAGTACGAGGCCAAGGCCAAGGCGCAGCTCGACGAGGCGCAGTCGCGTCTGGCCAAGCTCGAGGGTGCCAGCGTGACCGTCTACGCCAATGCGTCGACCGAAGGCAAGCTGTACGGTTCGGTCGGTCCGCGCGAGATCGCCGACGCCCTGACCAAGGCGGTCGCACCGGTCGAGAAGTCGGAGGTCGTGCTCGGTGAGGGCGCGTTCCGCACCACCGGTGAGTACGAGGTGGTCGTGCACCTGCACGCCGATGCCGAGACCACCGTCAAGGTGATCATCGAAGGCGAGGTCGCCTGATCCATCGGATCGGGTGGTCCTTAGACGGGCGCCGCAAGGCGCCCGTTTTCGTTTGGGTGTTCTGTTTTGGTCGCTTGTGCCGGGCTTTGGCTTCGGGGACCACGCATCGGCCTGCCGGGCCACGGTCGCTCTTCCCTCGGTCAGGGCCGCTTCGCGGTCCGGCCCGGCGCAGCGCGCCGTGCGTTCATGTGGACGCGCGGCAATGCCGCGCAAGCCGTCCCCACTCACCCTGCCCTGACTCGGGCGCGCGCCCGCTCAGCTTTGCGGATCGGTCCGGCCCGGCGCAGCGCGCCGGGCGTTCGCCCACTCGCGCGGCATGCCGCGCAAGCAGAGCGGGCTCACCCATGGCGCGCTCGGCGCGACCATGACCCCCCAGTTCGCCGCTTGCAGCAAGCCTTAGGCTTTCGTGCCTTCGGAAATGCCTCACGCAGCAGCGCTTTTCACAGGCGTTTGGTCCGTCTGAGGCATCCAACCGCAGCGCGCATGAGCTTTCGAGGTCTGCATCGTCCCAACTCGCGGGCGAGGGCTCGGCCGGGCGTTGCGGAGAGCGGACCATGGATGGTCCGCGGCGGCGAGTCAGTCAGGGATGACTGACCGAGCCGAGGAGCAATCCCGGCCGGGTACTCGCAGCCGCCGAAGAAGTCGTCTCAGTCCGCGAGATAACCCGTTGTGAAGCTGCCCATCGTTAGGCTTATCCACAGGTTATGGGGTCGCGTGTCCACAGGCCCGCGCTCTAGCATGCCACTTGCCGTAATCCGTTCTTTCTGAAGTCCACGCCATGTCCGCACGTCCCGAGTACCGCAATGACCACCGTGCCGATGCGCGCGTCGAACAGCTGCGCATTCCGCCGCAGTCGGTCGAGGCCGAGCAGGCCGTGCTTGGCGGCCTCATGCTGGTGCCCGATGCGTACGACCGCATTGCCGACCTGCTGGTGTCGGAGGATTTCTACCGGCGCGACCACCAGAAGATCTACGCCGCGATCCAGGAGCTGGCCGAGAAGAACAAGCCGTTCGATGCGGTGACGCTGGGCGAGTGGTTCGAGTCCAACGGGCTGTCGGAGCTGGTCGCCGGCGGCGCGTACCTGGGCGAGTTGGCGAGCACGACGCCGTCGGCGGCCAACATCCGTGCCTATGCCGAGATCGTGCGCGACAAGGCCATCCTGCGTCAGCTGATCGATGTCGGCACCGAGATCGTCAACGACGGCTTCCAGCCCGAGGGCCGCGACAGCAGCGAGATCCTGGCCAAGGCCGAGCAGCAGGTGTTCAAGATCGCCGAGGCCGGTGCGCAGGGGCGCAGCGACTTCACCGCGATCAACAAGGCGATGGCCGACGCCTTCGATGTGCTGCAGACGCGCTACAACAACGGCGGCGGGGTCACCGGCTTGCCGACCGGCTATACCGAATTCGACGAGATGACTGCCGGCCTGCAGCCGACCGACCTGATCATCCTGGCCGCGCGCCCGGCGATGGGCAAGACCACGTTTGCGCTCAACATCGCCGAGTACGCGGCGATCAAGACCAAGAAAGCGGTCGGCGTGTTCTCGATGGAAATGTCGGCCAGTCAGCTCGCGCTGCGTCTGATTTCCTCCAATGGCCGCGTCAATGCGACGCGCCTGCGCACCGGTCAGCTCGAGGACGAGGACTGGAGCCGGGTGAGCAGCGCGATCCGCATGCTCAAGGAGACCAAGATCTTCATCGACGACACGCCGGGTCTGGGGCCGGACGTGCTGCGCGCCAAGTGTCGCCGCCTCAAGCGCGAACACGATCTGGGGCTGGTGGTGATCGACTACCTGCAGCTGATGTCGGTACCGGGCAACAGCGAGAACCGCGCGACCGAGATCTCGGAGATCTCGCGCTCGCTCAAGGGCCTGGCCAAGGAGCTCAATGTGCCGGTGATCGCGCTGTCCCAGCTCAACCGTTCGCTGGAAACCCGCGCCGACAAACGTCCGGTGATGGCCGACCTGCGCGAGTCGGGCGCCATCGAGCAGGACGCCGACATCATCATCTTCATCTACCGCGACGACTACTACAACAAGGAAACCTCGCCGGACAAGGGGCTGGCCGAGATCATCATCGGCAAGCAGCGAAGCGGCCCGACGGGCTCGGTCAAGCTGAAGTTCTTCGGCGAGTACACGCGCTTCGACAACCTCTCGCACGACTCGATCGGCAGCTTCGAGTAACACGACGCGGTCGTGTCTTCTTCATTGGGGGCGGGGTGTTGTCGCGCCCGGAGACGGGCGAACGCACGCAGGGGGCGCGCCGATGTCGAGGCCGCCGCCGGTGATGCGGCGCGCAGCCTCGTTTCCGGCATCGCTTTACGGCTGGACGTGATGCAGCCGTACGCGGCCCACGTGCACCCCGACGTTGGCCGGATCGATCGCGATTGGCACGGCATCCTCAGTGCGGAAGCGTGGCGTGCCGTCGGGCATCGACACGGCGATTTCCAGGGCGACCGCGCCCTGCAGACGCGCGCGCGGCACGACGAGCTCGAACGCGTAGGGCCCGGCGCCGACGCTCGTGCTGCGTTCGGCCAGCACCCGCGCCTCGCCCGTGCGGGAAGGGTCGACCAGGCGGACATCGAGCCGCGAGCCCTCGGGCATCAGGATCTTCTCGAAGTAGACGGCTTCGCCCTGCAGGGTGAGCGACGGCTGCGGCATGGTGTCGGTCATCGATGGTGCTCCTGCGGCGACGGTTGGGGCCGGGGTCTGACAGGCGCCGAGGAGCGCCACGGAAAGCGCTGCGGCGGCGATACGGGCAAACACCAGGACGGGGCGGGTCGGGGACATCGGATGGGCTCCACGGTGGCGAGGCCGACCAGCATGCGCGTCGCCAGCGCAATGGCGGCGCAACGCTGGACCGGCCATGGTCACGGGCGCAGGCGCAGGCGGACCCAGGTCCCGAAATGGTCGGACGGCCAGGTGCCCTCGGCGTCCGGCGTGTCGAGCACCACCTGGGCGTCCTCGATCTCGAACCGGTCCTGCTGCGCGAACACCAGATCGATCCGTGACCGGTAGTCGAAGAAGTGCGGATTGAGCGTGGTCACGCCGGCGCCGTCGGCTTCCGGGTGCAGCGTGCCATAGGCGTCGATGTAGCGTGCGCGCAGCGCCGCGAACTCGGGTGCGCTGGCTGGCGCGTTGAAGTCGCCCAGGATCAGCGACGGCGCTTGCGCGGACGTCCGCGCCACGAAGTCGAGTGCGTCAGCGACCTGGACGTCGCGGATCGCGCCGCCCTCCAGCGTCCAGTGCAGGTGGGTGAAGTAGACATCGAGCGGGCGTCCATCGATGTCGAGGCGTGCGTGGCCGATGCTGCGCGAGTCGTCATGCGGCTGCAGCCGATGCCAATCCTGCGCCTTCACCGGTAGCCGGGTGAGCAAGGCATTGCCGTAGCGGTGCGCCTGGTCGGCCGGGTCGGTGGAGACGAACTGCACCGCGTAGCCGAGCTCGGCGGCGATGGTCTGCGCCTGGTTGCGCAGGGTCTGGGTCTGCAGCACTTCCTGCAGCGCCACGATATCGGGATCGAGCGCGCGCAGCTGCTCGACGATCAGCGGCAACCGCTTCGGCCAGTCGGCCTTGTCGTGGTAGATGTTGAGCGTGACCACGTCCAGGGTGCGCGGCGTCGCCGGTTCGGCTTTGGCGCCGCCGGTGCCGGTGCAGGCGGCGAGGAGGAGCAGCGACAACGCCGCGGGCAGGCAGTGACGCATCAGGCGGGACAACGGGGACATGGCGGCTCCGGTCATTCGGGGGCGAGGTCGGTGCGGACGATGGGGTAGAGGTTGTAGCGCGCATCCCAGGCGCTGTGCCGACGATAGAAGTACGCCAGGCGTGCGCGCGGATCCGCCGCGAAGGCCGGATCGTCGCGCAGCCGGGCCCGGAAGTCCTCGGCGAGCGCCGGATCGGCAGCCAGCATCTCGCGCGCCACCGCTTCGGCGACGTAATCCTCCATGTACTCCTTGCGCTCGAAGTGGGTGTTGAAGCGGCCCCAGGCGGCCATCGAATCGGGCGCCTGCGGCTCGAGCAGCGCGGCGACCAGCCGCGCGCGCGGCTGTGCGATCGGCACATACAGCGCGCCGGCGCCGATGTCCTGCGGCTCGGCGCGCCAGCGGCCTTCGAGCGTGAGCCGCTGGTGGCCCTCGACCGGGGCGGTGCCGAACGCGGTGCGCTCGGCGCGGAAGGTGTCGACGGCGAGCTGGGGATGGGCGCGCTTGAGCGTCGAATGGGCGATACCGTGGCGGTCGAGTGCCTGGGCGACGCTGGCCGCGTGGGCGGCGGGCACGATGTAGCCGGCGCGCGGCAACACGACGCTCAGCGACGGCACGATCTCGTCGCGCAGCGGCACGTGCCAGATCTGCGGCGTGGTCTCGTCGTAGCGCGTCATCAGTGCGCCCGACACCTCCGACAGCGTGCGCGTGTAGGCGTAGCCACGGAAGTCGACCATCCGCGCGCGCGCCGTGGCCTGCCAGTCCAGCGGCAGCGAGGTGCCACCGAGCGCGGCGGCGCGGGCGTCGGCGTCGGCTGCCACGCGCATCCAATCGCGGCCATGGCGGGCGATCTGCTCGAGCACCGAGACCACGGTGTTGCGGGTCAAGGCCACGCGGACCGGGTAGGGTTTCCACGAGTGAGTCTCGATCAGCATCGCCACCCGGTTGCGCAGCGGGAAATAGCCGGTCGAAAAGCGCGGCGCCGACACGCCGTCCTCGAAGCCCGAGGCCGGATCGTCGGATTCGACGAACGACGGGTAATAGGGCAGCGGCAGCGCGCCCTGGCGCGCGAGGTCGTCGATGACCGCATCGCGAAATGTGCGCCCGACGCTGCGCATCTGCGCATCGCCCGAATGCAGCGGTTCGACCTGCACCGCGATGTCGTGTTCGAACTGCGCGCCATTGGTCGCGTGCAGGTCCACATAGGCGATCGGATCCCAGGCCTCGACCAGTGCCAGCATCGCCTGCATCTCCGGCGACTCGGCCTTGGCGTAGTCGCGATTGAGATTGTAGTTCTGCGCGGTCGTGCGTCAGCCCATCTCGCGCGGACCGCGCTGGTTGGGACGGTTCCAGGCTGCGAACCGCTCATGGCCATCGGCGCTGAATACGGGCACGAAGACCCAGACCAGCGCGTCGAGCGCGCCGGGCGCGGCGTCGCCGTCGAGCACCTGGCGCAGCGCCAGAAAGCCGGCGTCCTTGCCGTCGATCTCGCCGGCGTGGATGCCGCCCTGGATCAGCACGACCGGAATGCCCTGCGCACGCGCCTGGGCAGGGTCGAGCGTGCCGCTGCGGCTGACGATCAGCGCCTGCATCGGTCGGCCTTCGGGCGTGGTGCCGAATTGGGTGCAGCGCACCGCATCGGGATGCAGGCGGGCGAAGGTGGCGCACAGGCGCACGACCTCATCAAAGCGGCCGGTCTCGATGAAGCCACTGCGCTCGGACACGGTGATACGCGGATCGTCGCTGGCCGAGGCGGACGGCAGCGGCGCGACGAGTGCGGCGGCGAGCAACAGCGGCAGGAACGGGCGGCAGGACATGGGGCGGTCCGGAGGAGAACGACGACGCATGATGCCCGGCCGGGCGCGCCCGCCCAAGGGCAGGTGTCGCGATCGATGGCCCAGCGCCCGGCACTTGCCGCCGTCCGGCGGGCATGGCAGTCGCGGGCCGGACGCGAGGATCGGGTAGGCTGTCGGGTTCCCAGACTGCCTTCGACGTGCCGATGACGACCGTCCAGACCACTGCGGGCCGCATGCCCCGCCAGATCTCCTACATCATCGGCAACGAAGCCTGCGAGCGCTTCAGTTTCTACGGCATGCGCAACATCCTGGTGCCGTTCCTGATCAGTTCGGTGCTGCTGGCCTACCTGCCCGAGGGTCCGGAGCGCGACGGCGCGGCCAAGGACATCTTCCACATGTTCGTGATCGGCGTGTACTTCTTCCCGCTGCTGGGCGGGTGGTTGTCCGACCGGTTTTTCGGCAAGTACCACACCATCCTGTGGTTCTCGCTGATCTACTGCGCCGGTCATGCCTGCCTTGCGCTGTTTGAGAACAATGCCGCGGGCTTCTACACCGGCCTGTTCCTGATCGCGCTCGGCTCGGGCGGCATCAAGCCGTTGGTGGTCTCGTTCTGCGGCGACCAGTTCGACCAGAGCAACAAGGACAAGGCCAAGCTGGTCTTCGACGCGTTCTACTGGATCATCAACTTCGGTTCGTTCTTCGCGTCGTTGCTGGCACCGCTGTTCCTGCGCCATTTCGGGCCGGCCGTGGCCTTCGGCATCCCCGGCATCCTGATGTTCATCGCCACGTTCGTGTTCTGGCTCGGGCGCCGACGCTATATCGACGTGCCGCCGGCCGGTCGCGATCCGCATGCGTTCTTCGAGGTGGTCAAGACTGCGCTGCGTGCCGAGCGCCCGGGGGCGGGCCGTCCTGGCCTGCTGGTTGCGCTGTTCGGCCTCGCGGTCGCCGCGCTGCTGCTCGTGCTGTGGGCGCTGTCGGCGGTGGGCGTGGTGCCGTCGGCATGGGCCGAGTCCTTCAACTTCGTCATTTCGGCGTGTCTGGCACTGGGTGTGATCATCGCTGCCGGTGGTGTCGGTGCCTCGATGCAGCTCGAGCGTGCGCGCGGCGCGCACCCCGATGCCGCGGTCGACGGCGTGCGCGCGGTGCTGCGGATCCTGATCGTATTCGCGCTGGTCACGCCGTTCTGGTCGCTGTTCGACCAGAAGGCCTCGACCTGGATCATCCAGGGCCGCGAGATGGTGATCCCGCACGCGGCCTGGTGGTGGCCGAGCTGGCTGATCCAGGACGCAGCGCAGATGCAGGCGCTCAACCCGCTGCTGGTGATGCTGTTGATCCCGTTCAACAATCTGGTGCTGTACCCGGCACTGCGCGCGATGGGGCTGTCGGTGACGCCGCTGCGCCGTATGGGCTGGGGCATCGCGTTCTCGGGCGTGGCGTGGATCGCCGCCGGCGCGATCCAGTTGTGGATCGATGGCGGCGAACAGGTCTCGCTGGCCTGGCAGTCGCTGCCGTATCTGCTGCTGACCTTCGGCGAGGTGCTGGTGTCGGCGACTGCGCTGGAGTTCGCCTACAGCCAGGCTCCGCAGGCGATGAAGGGCGTGATCATGGCGTTCTGGTACCTGACCAGCACTTTCGGAAGCCTGTGGGTGCTGTTGACCAATGCCGGCGTGCGCAACGAGGCGGTGACCGCGTACATCGCATCGTCGGGGTTGAGCGAAAACGCCTTCCTGATGTTCTTCTTCGCCGGTTTCGCGTTCCTGGCCGCCTTGGCGTTCGCGGCGTACGCACGGCGCTATCCCATGCAGGACCACTACCGTGTCGCCTGATCCGTCCACCCGGAAACCCGCCCGATGAACCTCGCCCCCGTCACTTTGCTGCTGATTGTCGTCACCGCCGTGGTGTCATGGCAGGCGTTCGAGAAGCCGCAGTTGCTCGCCCGGCTGATCCTGTGGCCGCCGGCAGTCGATCGCTATCGCCAGTACGACCGCCTGCTGACCCACGGCTTCATCCACGCCGACTGGCAGCACCTGCTCTTCAACATGATCACGCTGTTCTTCTTCGGCGGCGGCATCGAACGCGCGTTCGCGCCGTACATCGGTCCGGTCGGCTTTCTGATGTTCTACCTGTCGGCGATCCTGGTCGCGATCCTGCCGACCTATCTGCGTCACCGGCGCGACCCGCACTACCGCAGCCTGGGCGCCTCGGGCGCGGTGTCGGCGGTACTGTTCGCGTCGATCCTGCTCAGCCCATGGTCGATGCTGTTGGTGTTCTTCATCCCGATGCCGGCAATCGTGTTCGGCGTGTGCTACGTCGGCTACAGCATCTGGATGGACCGCCGAGGCGGCGACAACATCAACCACAGTGCACACCTGTGGGGCGCGGGTTACGGCGTGCTGTTCACCGTGATGATGGAACCGCGCGTGCTCGGCAGCTTCGTCGATCGCTTGATGTCGCTCTCGTTCTTCTAGCGGCGAATGCGGACGTGGTTGGCGTCCGCACTCACTGGTCTTGCATGCGAGGCGTGGTATCCCTGCGCCCACATCCATCAAACGGAGTGCATGTCCATGGCCGTGACACGAGCGAAAGCCACCAGCCTGCTCAACAAGACCGAGATGGGGCTGTACGACGCGAGCCGCGCCAATGCAGTGCGTGGTCTGAGCGAGGCCCAACTCGCCAAGCTGGTGACCCGCGCGCGTACCGCCCGTGATCGTGCGCGGGATCTGGAAAAGCGCCAGCGTCTGGCCTCGCGCAAGTCGACCGGCAGCAAGGCCGGACGGACCGGTCAGGCGAATGCGCGCACGGGCGAGAAGGCCGAACTGCTCGCCGATATCCTGAGCCGCTTCGAGACACGCCAGAAGGACACTGCGAAGGCCGCCAAGGCGGCGGCGACGGCTGCGCGCAAGTCTGCGAAGAAGACCAGCGCGTCGGGCGCACGCAAGCCGGCCGCCAAGTCGGCCGCTGCTGCGCGCTCGACAGGCACGCGGTCCAAGCCTGCCAAGACCGCAAAGACGGCGAGCAAGGCCGCGGCGAAGTCGGGCTCGTCCCGGCGCGCGGCGTCCGGCGCGACATCGACCAACGCCGGCACGACCACCAAGCCGGCTGCGGCCCGGTCGCGCAAGGCAGCCACGTCCACGGCGCGCAAGCCGGCGTCCGCCGAGACGCCGGCCGCGCCCGCGCGCAAGTCGCGACGTGGATCGCGTATTTCCCCCGAGCGTGCGCTCGACAACACGCGGCAGTTGCTCGAGCAGCACGAAGCACAGGCACGCGCGCCCAAACACTGGGAGGACATCGGTGGCGACGGCGCGGCGGCGGCGGCGCCGGGCTTCCAGTCTCCGCAGGCCCGCGCCAAGGCGCTGGAACTGCACGCTGCCGAAAGCCGGCAGGCCTCGATCAACGGCAGCAGCAGTACGCGCGACCGCAAGAATCAAGGCAAGCGCGATCGCCGGGCAGCGACAGACTGACCGACCGGGCCGGTCGGGTCGGCGGTGTCCGCAACCCGCGTCCGCAGCCGGCGTGACCAGCGCCGGCTGCGCAGCGCAGTGAACCGTTGGCCGCAGCCATGGCGCCGACGGGGCCGGCGACATTCGCGTCCCCCTATTCACATTTCGGTCGATAATTGCGGTATCGTGCGCGGACTGTTCAAGGCGGGATCACGGTACATCGTGGCTCCGATGCGGTAGATCCAATCTCACGACGGCCGGGCTTTCCGGTCGGGACGATCCGCTCCATCGCTTTCGCGTTACCCCTTGCTAGACAGTCGCGGCAGCCGGCCATCCAAACAACGCCGGTCGTCGTGTTCCAATGACCACACTGCTTCAAGGAGTAACACCATGTCAGAGCGCCAGACCGGAACCGTCAAGTGGTTCAACGATGCCAAGGGCTTCGGCTTCATCACCCCGGAAAGCGGCCAGGACCTGTTCGTCCACTTCCGCTCGATCCAGGGCACCGGCTTCAAGTCGCTGCAGGAAGGCCAGAAGGTCTCCTTCAAGGTCGTGCAGGGCCAGAAGGGCCTGCAGGCTGACGAGGTGCAGGCGATCTAATCGCCCGCAGCGTCTGCAAGATCCGGCCCCGGACGGTAACGTCCGGGGCTTTTTCGTATGCGTCGGCCTGGCGGGCGTCGTTCACGACGAGGCCACGTCGATATCGTTAGCGTTTCGTGAGTTCCATGCTGCGTGGACGGCTCGAGGATCGATGATGAGACGGATGGTGCTGTGCGTTTTGCCGCTGTTGCTGCTGGCCTGCCAGCGCGAGGCGCCCGTGCCCGCGCAACCTGCGGCCGGCCCCGCGGGCGTCGATGCCGAGGCGGTGCAGCCGTTGGCCGAAGCGCCGGTCAAGCTCGAGGATGTGGTCGAGATGGACCCGCGCTACATCGTCGGCATCAGCTACCCGCCCGAAGCCAACAAATACCCCGGGTTGGCTGCGGAATTGCATCGCTTCGCGCAGGCGGCCCGCGACGAACTCAAGCAGGCGTTGCCGGGCACCGAGCAGCAGCCGGGCGTGACCTACGATCTGTCGCTGAGCTTCACCACGTTGCTCGACACCCCGCGCGTGCTGGCCATCGCCGCCGATGGCGGCAGCTACACCGGCGGCGCGCACGACAGCCCGATCATCGCGCGCTTCTTCTGGCTGGTTCGGGAAGAGCGGTTGCTCACCGCCGAAGAATTGGTTCCGCGCGCGGCCGACTGGCAGGTGATTTCGGACTACGTACGAGAGCAACTTCATGCGGCGCTGTCCCAGCGCATCGATGCCGACGAACTCGAACCGGCCGAGCGCAGCCGGATGATGCAGACCGCAGGCCGGATGATCGACGAAGGCGCACGGCCGGACGTGTCCAACTTCCAGCAGTTCGAGCCGATCGCCGGTCCGGGCGGCACGCTGGCCGGGCTGCGTTTCGTGTTTCCGCCCTACCAGGTCGGGCCGTACTCGGACGGCGCGCAGACCGTCGAGGTGCCGGCGTCGGTCCTGTTGCCGCACCTGGCGCCGGCGTATCGCGATCTATTCGTCGCTGGCTGAGGCGTCTTGCGCGAGGGTGCCCAAGGTGTGGCCGATCTCGGCATCGAGCCGCAGTGTGGCCAGGGGGTCGGCGCGCGTGACCCCGCGGTTGAGGATCGCCAGCGGCAGGCCGGCCTCGTGGGCCATCTTGGCGAAACGGAAGCCCGAATAGACCATCAGTGAGGAGCCGACGACGAACATCGCGTCGCTCTGCGCCAGTGCGGTCCTGGCTGCCTGCACGCGTGCCTTCGGCACATTCTCACCGAAGAACACCACATCGGGCTTGAGCAAGCCGCCGCAGTGCAGGCACCGCGGCGGCACGAACGCGGCTTCGGACTCGGCGGCGATGTCGGCGTCGCCATCGGGCGCCATCGCGGCCGCGCCGGGATGCCAGCGGGGGTTGTCGGCGACGAGCCTGGGTTGCAGCGCATCGCGCGCCATCGCGTTGCCGCAGCTCAGGCAGACCACGCGGTCGAGCCGGCCGTGCAGGTCGATCACCGAGCGGCTGCCTGCAGCCTGGTGCAGGCCGTCGACGTTCTGGGTCAGGAGTGTCGCGATCGGACCGGCATCGCCCAGTGCCGCCAGCGCGCGATGCGCGACGTTGGGGCGTGCGACGGAGAATCGCGGCCAGCCGACGAAGCTGCGCGCCCAGTAGCGGCGGTAGATCGCGGGGTCGCCGGTAAAGGCCTGCCAGGTGACCGGCGCCGGGCGCTTCCAGGCGCCATCGGTATCGCGATAGTCGGGAATGCCGGAGCCTGTACTGATGCCCGCGCCGGTGAGCACGAAGACGCGGCGGAATCCGCCCAGCCAGTCGCGCAGGCGTTCGGGGGCGTCGGTGGCTTCGGCGGCGTCGAGGCAGATCGCGGACATGCGGCCATGCTACTCCGGGCCTCTACTTTTCGTAGTACGCGCGCTCGCCCGTGAAGCGGCCTTCCTGGTGACGTGGGTCCACGAGCGAGCGCATCCCTCCAAAGCGAGGTTCTTCACCAGAGTCATGAAGATCCTGCTTCTGCTACTCGATCATGGAGATCGGCTCCGGAGCGCGCGTCGCGCCGGCCGGGGACTGCTCCCGGCTCGGTCAGCCATCCCTGGCTGACTCGCCGCCGCGGGCCATCCATGGCCCGCTATCGCAATCCCCGACCAGCACGACGCACCTGAGGCCGACAAGTGCGCGACTTCTTGTAGGAGGTGACTCTGCGTCTCCTCGAAGTCGGGTTGCCAACGTCCACCGCAGTGGACTGGCAGCCGGTGGCCGCGCCAAGCGCGCCATGGATGGCGCGCGCCCGAGTCAAGGCAGGATGCCTTGACCGAGGGGAGAGCGGCTTCCGGCTGGCAGGCCGCTGCCCATCTGAAGCGGAACGACCATTTCGGTATTTGGTGGAGAACCAAAAAGAACGCCCGGCGCGGAGCCGGGCGTTCTGGTCACGCATCGCGGTGGGCGATCAGTTCGTGGCGTCCTTGGGATCGGGCGCCAGGCCGCGCTTGATCAGCAGGGGCTCGATCTGCGGCTCGTGGCCGGTGAAGTCCAGGAACAGCTGCTTGGCGTCCTTGCTGCCGCCGCGCGAGAGCAGGGTGCTGCGGAAGCGGTCGCCGTTGGCGCGGGTCAGGCCGCCGTTCTGCTCGATCCACTGCACGGTGTTGGCGTCCAGCACTTCCGACCAGATGTAGGCGTAATAGCCGGCCGCGTAGCCGCCGTTGATGTGGCTGAAGTACGGCGTGCGATAGCGCGGCGGCACCGGCGGGTAGTCCAGGCCGGCCGCCTTGAGCGCGGCAGCTTCGGTCGCCATGACCTCGGACGCCTCCGGCAACTGGTCGGCCGGCAGCTGGTGCAGATACTGGTCGAGCATCGCCGAGCCCAGGTATTCGGTCGTCGCGAAACCCTGGTTGAACTTGGCAGCCGCCTGCACCTTGGCCAGCAGCTCGGCCGGCATCGGCGCGCCGGTGCGGTAGTCCTTGGCGTAATTGGCCAGCACCTCCGGCCAGTCGGCCCACATCTCGTTGACCTGCGAGGGGAACTCGACGAAGTCGCGCGGCACGCTGGTGCCACTGAAGAACGGGTACTTCACGTCCGAGAACATGCCGTGCAGCGCATGGCCGAACTCGTGGAACATCGTGGTCACCTCGTCCCAGGTCAGCAGCGTCGGCTGGCCGGCCTGCGGCTTGGGAATGTTCTGGTGATTGGCGGTGACCGTGAGTGTGCCGTCGAGCTCGGACTGCGAGACATACGAATTCATCCAGGCACCACCGCGCTTGGACGGGCGCGCGTAGGGGTCGTAGATGAAGATCGCCAGCTGGCTGCCGTCCTCATTGAAGACGTCGTAGGTCCAGGTATCGGGATGGTACTTGGGCAGGTCGGTGCGTTCCTTGAACGTGATGCCGTAGAGCTTGGTCGCGGCGAAGAACACGCCGTTCTCGAGCACGTTCTTCATCTCCAAGTAGGGCTTGAGCTGCGCGTCGTCGAAGCTGTATTTGTCCTGCCGGACCTTCTCCGAGTAGTAGGCCCAGTCCCACGGCTCGAGCTGGAACGTGGGCTCGCCCTTGGCGGCCTGTTCGCGGTCGATCATCGCCTGCAGTTCGGCGGCTTCGCGCTTGGCGTTGGCGACGGCGGCCGGCGCCAGCTGGCCGAGCATGCCGTTGACGGCTTCGACGGTACCGGCGGTCGAATCTTCGAGGATGAAGGCGGCCTGGTTCGGATAGCCCATCAGGTTGGCACGCTCGGCGCGCAGCTTGAGGATCTGCGCGATCACGCCGGTGTTGTCGTACTGGTTGCCGCGGCTGCCGCGAGCGACCGAGGCCTTGTGGATGCGCTCGCGCAGCGCCCGGTTGTTGATCTGCGGCAGCGGTGGCTGGCCGGTGGTGTTGAGCAGGGTGATGACGTACTTGCCGTCCAGTCCGCGCGACTTGGCGGCTTCGGCCGCGGCAGCGATCTGCGCCTCGCTCATGCCATCGAGTTCGGCCACGGTGTCGACCACGACAGCCGAGTCGTTGACCTCGTTGAGCACGTTCTGGCTGAAAGTCGTCGAGAGCTTGGCCGATTCGGCGTTGATGCGCCGCATCTGTTCCTTCTGTGCGTCGCTCAGATTGGCGCCGGCGCGGACGAACATCGTGTGGTAGCGCTCGACCAGACGCTGGCCCTCGGCATCCAGGCCGAGCGAGCCGACGTTCTTGTAGAGCGTGTCGACGCGGGCGAAGAGCTTGGGATTGAGCATGATCGCGTCGCGGTGCGCGGCGAACTTGGGCGCGTAGTCGGCGTCGATCTGCTTGCGGGTGTCGTTGGTGTCGGTGCCGTTGAGGTTGCCGAAGATCCGGCGTGCGCGCGACAGCAGTTCGCCCGACTTCTCCAGCGCCACGATCGTGTTGTCGAAGGTCGGCGGCTCGGGATTGTTGGCGATCGCCTCGATCTCGCGCAGGTTCTCGGCCATGCCGGCGTCGAATGCGGGGCCGAAGTGCGCGTCCTGGATCAGGTCGAAGCGCGGATAGCGCAGATCGAGCGTGCTTTCCACGAACAGCGGATTGTCGGCGGGGCGCTGGGCGCTTGCGGCAGGTGCGACCGCGGTGGTGCCCGAGGACTGGGCGAAGACGGGCAGGGCGGACACGGCGAGGGCCGCACACAGTGCGGCGGCAAGCGGGTGCTTGAGCAAGGGTGACTCTCCGGGTGACGTGACCGCCTAGGCTAGCTTATCGGGCGTCGCGATGACCGTGCCGGAAGTCCGAGCCGTGTTTGTGCAAGTCATTCAACGGGATGGACGATATTTTTCGTGCGATGCATGATGGTTCGGCGGGCGCGCCAGTCGGGCGACGTCATCGATGCAGGATCTGCGGCAGACTGGCGAGCCACGTTCCCGCCCGTCACTGCCATGACCACGATCCACGAGTTCACCGCCCGTACGCTGGACGGCGTCGACCAGCCGCTGTCGGATTTCGCCGATCGCGTGCTGCTGATCGTCAACGTCGCCTCGCGCTGCGGATTCACGCCGCAGTACGCCGGCCTGCAGGCGCTGTGGCAGGACTATCGCGACCGGGGGCTGGTGGTGCTCGGGTTTCCGTGCGATCAGTTCGGCCACCAGGAGCCCGGCGATGCGAACGCGATCCGCAGCTTCTGCGCGCTCAACTATGCGGTCGACTTCCCGATGTTCGCCAAGGTCGAGGTCAATGGGCCGAATGCGCATCCGCTGTGGGCCTGGCTGGGCGGGCAGAAACGCGGCTTGCTGGGCACCCGACGGATCAAGTGGAACTTCACCAAGTTCCTGGTCGGCCGCGACGGCTGCGTCCGTGCGCGCTATGCGCCGTCGAGGGCGCCAGCCGCGTTGCGTGGACGGATCGAGACGATCCTCGACGAAGACCCGAGCCCTGTGCGGCGCTGAGCGCGGCCGGCTGCGCGGACATGACACGCCGGCGCGCGCGACGAAAGTCGCCCGGCCTTACTTCTCGACGAAGGCGCGCTCGAACACGTATTGCCCCGGCGTGCCGATGCGCGGCGCGGCCTCGAAGCCGCGGGCATCGAGCAGGCCGCGGAAATCGGCCAGCATCTGCGGGCTGCCGCAGATCATCGCGCGATCAAAGGCCGGGTCGAGCGGGGCCAGGCCGAGGTCGGCGGCCATGCGACCGCTGTCGAGCAGCTCGGTCAGCCGGCCGCGGTGGCTGTGGCCGTCGAACATGAAGTCTTCGCGGGTGACGGCCGGGTAGTACAGCAACTGGCGCGAAATCTGCTCGCCGAGGAATTCGTGCCGCGGCAGCTCGTTGACGATGTAGTCGCGATAGGCCAAGTCCTGGGCCGAGCGCACGCCGTGGGTGACGATCACCTTCTCGAAACGCTCGTAGGTCTCTGGATCCTTGATCACCGACAGCCACGGCGCAAAGCCGGTGCCCGTGCCCAGCAGGTACAGATTGCGGCCCGGATGCAGATCGTGGATCAGCAGCGTGCCGGTCGGCTTGCGG
This sequence comes from Luteimonas sp. TWI596, assembly GCF_039674105.1. NCBI lineage: Bacteria > Pseudomonadati > Pseudomonadota > Gammaproteobacteria > Lysobacterales > Lysobacteraceae > Luteimonas > Luteimonas sp. TWI596. Next base: position 176,842 of record NZ_JBDJMU010000004.1, on the reverse strand, counting down.
CCGACCAGAATCTGGTCGCCCGGCTGGATGTGCTGCAGACGCGAGGTCAGCGGGCCGTTGTCGACCTTGATGCTGAAGAACTCGAGCTGCTCCTCCCAGTTCGCGCTGGCGATCGAGTAGGCGCGCAGCAGCGGCTTGCCCTCGACCTGCAGGCCGATCATCACGAACTGGCCGTTGTCGAAACGGAAACCGTCGTCGCGGGTCGTGGTGAAGCTGAAGTACGCGTCCGTCCAGTGGCGGACGTCGAGCACCGTTTCGGAACCAAAGGCGGAGGACATAGAAGGCAAGGCGAGGCGCGGAGCCGCCCATCTTAACAGAGCGATGAGACCGGTTCTCATCTGCGACCTGGTGTCGCAGCCTGCGCGCCGGCTGGAAGAGGCGGCGCTCGACTAATGCGGCCCGCTTTCCTCGTTCGGCCGTGCCCGGCGGTCGCCGAGCAGGGCACTGAGCACGATCGCGATGCCCAGGCCTGCGCCGGTCAGGAACAGCAGCAGCGCGATCGCCGGATAGCCGAACAGCCGCGGGCCGCCGGGGTTGTCCATCATCAGCGCCGAGGCCAGGATCAGCGCCGCGGTGACCACGCCCGCGGCGATGCGATTGGCGATCTTGTGCAGGCTTTCGAGCAGATGCGATTCCTCCAGCCCGGTCAGGCGCACGCGCAGGCGGTTCTCGGCCAGCAGCGACAGCACATTGGACACCTTGCGCGGCGCCTCGCGGACCAGTTCCTGCAGGTCCATCATCTCGCTGGCGAGATTGGCCGGCGAGAGCGACTTGCGCAGGCGCTGGCGCATCATGTCGTTGAGGTGCTCCTCGACGACGCGCTTCATGTCCATGTCGGGCGCCAGCGTGCGCACGACCGATTCGAGGTGCAGCAGCGTCTTGCCCAGCAAGCTCATCTCCGGCGCGGTGCGCAGGCCGCAGGCGGTCGCCAGGCGCACCAGGTCGAGCACCAGGCGGCCCTCGGTCTGGCCGGTGGCGCCCGACTGCGCGGCGTAGCGCGCGACCAACTGGCCGACATCGCGGTAGTAGCGCTCCTCGTCGAAGTCCTCCAGGCGCGTGCCCATGGCGATGCCCTCGGCGGCGACCTGCTCGCCGCGGCCATCGACCGCGGCGAACAGCAGCTTGAGCAGGCGCTCGCGGGTGCGTGGCGGCACGTGCGCCACCATGCCCAGGTCGAGCAGCGCCAGTCTACCGTCGCGGGTGTAGAGCAGGTTGCCCGGGTGCGGATCGGCGTGGATCTCGCCGTGGACGAACACTTGGTCGAGATAGCCGTGCAGCAGCGCGGTCGCCAGTGGCGCCATGTCGCGCTCGGTGCGCTGCAGGCCGCTGATCGCAGTGACCTTGGTGCCTTCGACCAGTTCCATCGTCAGCAGCCGCGGCCGGGTCAGGTCCCAGATCGGCTTGGGCACGAACAACGATGGGTAGGCGGCGAAATGCGCATCGAAGCGATCGAGGTTCTCCGCCTCGACGCGATAGTCGAGCTCGGCCAGCAGCGTGCGCCGGAACTCGTGCACCCAGTCGGCGAAGCGCACGCGCCGGCCGAGGTCGGTGACCCGGTCGATGCCGCCAGCCAGCCGGGCGAGCGTGTCGAGGTCGTCGCGGATCTGCTCCACGATGCCCGGGCGCTGCACCTTGACCGCGACGGCGCGGCCGTCGCGCAGCGTGGCGCGATGCACCTGCGCCAGCGAGGCGCTGCCCAGTGGCGTCTCGTCGAAGCTGTCGAAGACCTTGTTGATGCGCACGCCCAGCGCGTCCTCGACCGCGGCGTGGATCACCTGGAACGGCACCGGCGCGACATCGTCCTGCATCCGTTCCAGCGCGGCGAGATAGGCCGGCGGCACCATGTCCGGACGTGTCGACAGCGCCTGGCCGATCTTGATGAAGGTCGGGCCGAGCGCCTCGAGGTCATCGACGAACGCCTCCGGCCGGCCGGCAGTGTCGGCCTCGTCGACCTCCACCGTCGCCGCGTCCAGGTCGAATCCGGTCAGCACGCCGGCCTTGCGGTACTTCATGAGGAAACGCAGGATCTGCGCGTTGCGCGCGAGCGCCTGGCGGGTATCGGTCATCGCGGAACTCCGTTGATGTGGGCAGCGTACGCAGCGCCGCGTCAACGCCGTCTCACGGCAGCGGCGCGACGGGCGCAACCTGCGCCGTTCCGACCTGCTGCCGCGTCAGCGGTAACCCGCGGCCTGCAACTCGAACAACTCGGCGTAGCGGCCACCCTCGGCCATCAACTGGGCGTGCGAGCCGCTGGCCTCGATCCGGCCTTGCTCGAGCACCAGGATGCGGTCGGCCATGCGCACGCTGGAGAAGCGGTGCGAGATCAGCACCGCGGTGCGCTGATGCGACAGCTCCTTGAAGCGTCGGAACACCTCGTACTCGCTGCGCGCATCGAGCGCGGCGGTGGGTTCGTCGAGAATCATGACCTGGGCCTCGCGCATGTAGGCGCGTGCGATTGCGACCTTCTGCCACTGGCCGCCCGACAGATCGACGCCGTTGCGGAAGCGCCGGCCGATGATCTGATCAAAGCCGTCGGGCAGGCCGGCGATGATCTCATCGGCCATCGCCCGATGCGCCGCGTCGACGATCCGCGCGTGATCGTCCATCGCCTCGATGCGCCCCACGCCGATGTTCTCGCCGGCGGTCAGGTGGTAGCGCACGAAATCCTGGAAGATCACGCCGGTATTGGCGCGCAGCGCCTCGAGGTCGTAGTCGCGCAGGTCGCGGCCGTCGAGCAGGATCCGCCCCTCGTCGGGGTCGTAGAGCCGCGCCAGCAGCTTGACCAGCGTGGTCTTGCCGGCGCCGTTCTCGCCCACCAGCGCCAGCACCTCGCCAGCGTGCAGGGTGAAGTCGAGGTGCCGGACCGCCCAGCGCTCGCTGCCCGGATAGCGAAAGCCCACGTTCTCGAAGGTGAAGCCCTGGCGGATCGGCTGCGGGAATGGCACAGGATCGCTTGGCGAGGCGATCTCTGGTTCGATCGCGAAGAACGAGAACAGGTCGTCCAGATACAAGGCCTGGCCGGCGACCTGCGAGAAGCCGACCAGCAGGCCTTCGAGCAGCTGACGCAGGCGCAGGAAGCTGCCGGCCAGGAAGGTCAGGTCGCCAATGCTGAAGTCGCCGCGCACCGTGCGCCAGGCGATGTAGCCGTAGGCGACGTAGTAGCCCAGCGAGCCGAGCGCGGCCAGCAGGGTGCCCCACAGCGCCCGGCGCCTGGCGAGCGCGCGGTTGGCGAGGAAGAACCGGTCGGCCAGCGTGCGGTAGCGATCGATCAAGAACCGGTGCAGGCCGAAGATCTTCACTTCCTTCGCCGTCTCGACGCTGGCGCCACTCTGGCGCACGTATTCGAGCTGGCGACGTTCGGGCGTCCACTGGAAATTGAGCGAGTAGCCCAGCGCGTTGAAGTGCGATTCGCCGATGAAGGCCGGCACCAGCGCGACGGCCAGCAGCACGATCAGCCAGGGCGCGTAGACCAGCAGGCCGATCGCGAAGCTCGCGACCGTGATCGCATCCTGCACCTGGCCGAACAACTGCCCCATCAGGTTCATGCGGCCCATGGTCTGGCGGCGCGCGCGGTCGAGCTTGTCCTGCAGTTCGGGGTCCTCGAAGTCTTCGAGGTCCAGGGTCGCCGCGTGTTCCATCAGCCGGATGCTGGTGGCGTTGGTAAACAGCTCCGACAACAACGTGTCGGCATAGCTGACCAATCGCCCGAGCAGGTCGGAGCCGATCGCCAGCGCGAACTCCAACGCAAGCAGCCCGGCAAGCGTGTCGAGCGCACCGCTCGACCAGGCCTGGGCCAAAGTCGTGAAGCCGCCGTCCAGGCCGACGACGCGGATCGCCTCGTCGATGATCAGCTTGCCGACGTAGAGCATCGCCACCGGCAGGAACGCGCGGACCAGACGCAGGCCGAGGCTGGCGAGCGTCAGCGGCCGGCTGGTCTGCCAGATCATGCGCAGGAATGGCCGCAGGTTGCGCATCGCGTCGAAGCGCTCGCGCAAGGTGGGGCGGCCATCGGTGCGGAGCGGTTTGGCGGAGGCGGAGGCGGGCATGACCCATTGTCGCGCCAACGGCGTCGACGCGTCGGCATGCCGGCGCATCCTGCGCATGCCGGCCGCTCACGCCGGACACGGAAGGCGCCGCCAGCGGCGACGCCGCATCGCCGTCAGCCGCTGCAGCCGCCGCCGCAGCCCCCGCAGCACGCCGCGGCCACGCGCTCGATCTGGCTCGCGCGGATCGGATGGCCGGCCTGCGCGAGGATCGTGACCAGATCGCGGTCGGAGGCGGTGGTCGAGACGCGCAGCACGCCGGTGATGTCGACGTCGGCCAGGCCGGCCGGATCGAGGGTCTGCAGCAGACGCTCGACGGCGTCGATGTCGATTTGCGGGCGGTCGAGATGGATGTTGAACTGCATCGGGGTGGCCTCTGGACGATGGCGGCGGGCGGTGAGGCCATGCTGGGGCGGGCGGCGGCCGGCCGCCCTGATCTCGATCAACGTCCGGCTTCGCCGCGTCCTGGCGCTCATAAGCCGGCCGCGCACGTCTCGCTCGCCGCCCGAGGCTGCGGACGTGGCATCTGGATGTGTTCCATCGGCTCGGACGGCAGCAGATCACGACGATCGAGGCGAATATGCATGACGGCTGCGCCGGGGAAACGGTGCACGACGGTGCGCCGTGCACGCCCGCGACCCATTGGCCTGGGGCCGTGGCGCGACGCCTTGGGCTCAGCCCAGGCGCCGTCCGATCTCGCGCGGCAGCGCCAGTTCCTGCCAGCCCTGCGCCTGGACATGGCGCAGCACCGCGACCACGTCGTCGCAGGCGCGGCGCACCGCGTCGCCGAGCGCGGCCCCGGTCATCATCCGGCCGCCGACCAGCGCGGCGAACATGTCGCCGGTGCCCTTGACCGCATGCGCGACGGCGGGATGTTCGAACGTCTCCCAGCCCTGCGCCGAAACCGCGAGTACCTGGACCACGCCGGGCGGGCAGGTCTGGGGCGCGGCGCTGGTGACCACGACCCATTCGGTGACCGGGCCGAGCAGACCGGCCGCGGCCTGCGCGCAGTCGTCGAGCGTGTGCAGCGGGCGACCGGCGAGTTGTTCGAGTTCGAAGTGATTCGGGGTCAGGCCATGGGCGCGCGGCAGCAAGTGATCGCGCCAGATCGGAACCAGCGCAGGATCGGTGTAGATGCCGGTGTCGTGGTCGCCGATGACCGGATCGATCTGCATCCGCAGCCCCGGGTTGCGCACGCGCATGCGGTCCAGCCAGGCCGCCAGCGCCAGGCCCTGGGCCGGCGAGCCGAGATACCCGACCAGCAGATGCCGCGCGCGGGTGATCACCTCGCGCGCTTCGAGGTCCTCGAGCAGACCTTCGAACCAGTCCAGCGGCAGCGGCGCGCCATGCATCGTCGGATAGTGCGGCGTGTTGCCGAATACCACCGTCGGCACCGGTGCCACCTGCAGCCCGAGTGCCTGCAGCACCGGCACTGCGATGCTGTTGCCGACGCTGCCGTAGACGACCTGCGACTGCACCGATACGACGTCGATGAGGCGGGTGCCGACCGCCGGCGATTGGAGCAGGGCGCTCATCGCGGCTGCGCCGCGGAGCCCAGCCCCGGCCAGTAATGGCTGTCGGGCAGGCCGCGGTCGCCGAAGATCGCCGTGCCCACGCGCACCGTGGTCGCGCCCTCGGCGATCGCCAGTGCGAAATCGCCGGACATCCCCATCGACAGCTCGTCCATCGCCACGCCCGACGGCGCTTCCTGACGCAGCCGGTCGCGCAACGTGCGCAAGCGCACGAAACAGGGACGCACCAGCGCCGGATCGGGCGAGAACAATGCGAGCGTCATCAGGCCGCGCACGCGCAGCGACGAGAATGCGCCCAACTGCCGCACGAAGCCCGCGACCTCGTCGGGCGCCAGGCCGAACTTGCTCGACTCGGCCGAGGTATTGACCTGGACCAGCACGTCGAGCGCGCGCCCCTTCGCCTGCAACTGGCGGTCCAGCGCCTCGGCGACCCGCAGGCTGTCGAGGGCCTGGAACTCACTGGCGAAGCGCGCGACGTACTTGGCCTTGTTGGTCTGCAGGTGGCCGATCAACACCCAGCGAAGATCGTCGAGATCGGCCATCGCCTCGGCCTTGCCCAGCGCCTCCTGCACCTTGTTCTCGCCCAGTTCGCGCAGGCCGATCGCGTGCGCCAGGCGCAGCCGCGTCTCATCGACGGTCTTGCTGACCGGCAGCAGGCGCACCTGCGCCGGATCGCGTCCGGCGGCATGGCAGGCATCTTTGATGCGCGCGCGCACTGCATCGAGGCGGCTGCGCAGCGCGGCGGCGGGATCGTTCGGGGCGTCGGTCATCGGTCCTGCGTCGTGACGGTCGGTGCCGGCCTGCAATTGCGGCCGGAAGCGAACAAGGATACGCCTCGCGGATCGGCGCCGTGCGCCGCCACGGGTCTGCGCCGTGGCGCGCGGGTGGTCGGCTGCCGCGACGGAGCGGAAGGCCTAGAATGGGCGGGTTTCCCTCCGCCAGCTACGAGCCAGCCGTGTCCGCAAGCCACTCCCCGCATGCCGCGCCTTCCGGCGCGCCCGTGTCGATCCGCCAGGACGACCTGATCCAGTCGGTCGCCGATGCGCTGCAGTACATCAGCTACTACCACCCGGTCGATTACATCCGCAATCTCGCCGATGCCTACGAACGCGAGGCCTCGCCCGCGGCGAAGGATGCGATGGCGCAGATCCTGATCAACTCGCGCATGTGCGCCGAGGGCCACCGTCCGATCTGCCAGGACACCGGCATCGTGACCGTGTTCCTTGCGATCGGCATGCAGGTGCGCTGGGACGACGCCACGATGGGCGTGGAGGACATGGTCAACGAGGGCGTGCGCCGCGCCTACAACGATCCCGACAACAAGCTGCGCGCCAGCGTGCTGGCCGATCCGGCGGGCGCGCGCCGCAACACCCGCGACAACACGCCGGCGGTGGTCAACGTCAAGGTCGTGCCCGGCAACACGGTCGAAGTGATCGTCGCGGCCAAGGGCGGCGGCTCGGAAGCCAAGTCGAAGTTCGCGATGCTCAACCCGTCCGATTCGATCGTCGACTGGGTGCTCAAGACCGTGCCGACGATGGGCGCGGGCTGGTGCCCGCCGGGCATGCTCGGCATCGGCATCGGCGGCACTGCCGAAAAAGCGATGCTGCTGGCCAAGGAATCGTTGATGGAGCCGATCGACATCCAGGACCTGATCGCGCGCGGGCCGTCGAACCGGATCGAGGAGCTGCGCGTGGAGCTCTACCAGAAGGTCAACGCGCTGGGCATCGGCGCGCAGGGCCTCGGCGGGCTGACCACCGTGCTCGACATCAAGATCAAGGATTACCCGACCCATGCGGCGAACCTGCCGGTGGCGATGATCCCCAACTGCGCGGCGACCCGGCACGCGCACTTCACCCTCGACGGCAGCGGGCCTGTGACCCTCGACCCGCCGTCGCTCGCCGACTGGCCCGAGCTCACCTACAACCCACGCAATGCGCGTCGGGTCGACCTGGATACGATCACCCCGGAGGAGGTCGCCAGCTTCCGGCCGGGCGAGGTGGTGCTGCTCAACGGCAAGCTGCTGACCGGGCGCGACGCCGCCCACAAGCGCATGGTCGACATGCTCAACCGTGGCGAAACGCTGCCGGTGGACTTCACCAACCGCTTCATCTACTACGTCGGCCCGGTCGACCCGGTGCGCGAAGAGGTCGTCGGCCCGGCCGGACCGACCACCGCCACGCGCATGGACAAGTTCACCCGGCAGATGCTCGAGCAGACCGGCCTGCTGGGCATGGTCGGCAAGGCCGAGCGCGGCCCGGCGGCGATCGAGGCGATCCGCGACAATCGCGCCGTCTACCTGATGGCGGTCGGGGGTTCGGCCTATCTGGTGTCCAAGGCGATCAAGGCCAGCCGCGTCGTCGCGTTCGAGGACCTGGGCATGGAGGCGATCTACGAGTTCGAGGTCAAGGACATGCCGGTGACCGTGGCCGTGGATGCGAACGGCGAATCGGTCCACGAGACCGGCCCGCGCACCTGGAAGGCGAAGATCGCCGGCATCCCGCTCGAGGTCGTCTGACCGGCGAGCGCTGGAGATGGGATCGGACGGCGCCTGCGGGCGCCGTTCGCGTCTGCGCAGGCGGCCTTCGGACTCAGTCGACGTAGTCGTCGAAGGTCTTGCGCCGACGGAACGGCATCAGATGCTGGCTGACGATGCCGCGCGGCACCGTCTCGAGCTTCATCACGCCGTACTCCTGCGGCCAGGCATCGCGCTCGCGCGGGAGCTTGAACGTGCCCATCAGCATGTCGACCAGCGGCAGATGGATCGCGTAGTTGACGTCGATGTAGTCCTGCTGGCGGGCGTGGTGCCAGTGGTGATAGCGCGGCAGCACCAGCACGTATTCCAGCCAGCCGAAGCGCACGCCGATGTTGGCGTGGGCGACGACCGCCTGCAGGCCGACCAGGATGACGTAGGCATTGACCGCCGGCGTCGAGAAGCCGAGTACCAGCAAGGGCAGCAGCACGACGCTGCGCGTGAGCACGATCTCGACGAAATGGATCCGCGAACCGGCCAGCCAGTCCATCTGGCGGCTGGAGTGATGCACCGCGTGGAAGCGCCAGAGCCAGGGAATGTTGTGGTAGGCGCGGTGCAGCAGCGCCTGGGCCATGTCGGCCACGAACACCGCGATCAGGAACTGCGCCCACACCGGCAGCGACTGGATCGCCCGCTCCAGCGCCGGGAACGCGGCGAAGCTGGCGATCGTGGAGGTCGAGGCCGTGACCAGGATCAGGATGAACTGCACCAGCACATGGCTCATGAAGAAGTACGTCAGGTCGGTGCGCCAGCCCGGGCGCAGCGGCGAGACACGACGCTTGCCCAGGTAGTGCTCCAGCGGGACGAACACCAGCGCCGAGAAGAACAGCGAGATCACGAACCAGTCCAGGCCCAGCGAGTAGGGCGTGTGGCCGATGGCGTCGAATTGCACATTGGTACCGCCCAGCAGCACCGCCAGCGTCGCGCCGGCGACGCCGATCGTGGCGATGCGCTTGTTGCGGTCGCGCAGGATCGCCACCGTGCCCAGCACGAACGCTGCGACCAGGCCGATCAGCAACAGGTTGCGCGCGAAGCCCTCGTCGTAGACCGCGCGGAACTCCTTGCTGGTCAGTAACTCGGGAAAATGGAAGCAGACGACGCCAAAGACGCTCAACAGCCCCAGCAGCGCCGAGGCGTAGGCGAAGAACGAACGGCGCGGACGCGCGAGCGGGGCGGCGTCATGCGGTGGCGGGGGTGCGGCTGCCTCCATGCGCGGGTCCTGCTATGCGGCAGCGCCGCGGGCGAGCCGATCATAGCCGCTCGCGGCGGTGGCGCCGCAAGCCCCGGATCGGCGCCTGCGGTGCCTGGTGGCGCGGGCCGGCCGCCCGCGCCGTCGGTCAGAACCAGTCCATCAACGAGATGCCCAGGCCGACGTAGGTGGCCTTGTGGTTGTAGTCGATCAGGCTTTCGCCGTAGCCGTCGAACACCTGCAGATGGCCGCGGAAATTGCGGTGGATCGGAAATCCCCAGTCGAACTGCAGGGCCCCGTGCGAGCGGTCGCCGCCGCGGAGCGAATGCCGGGCCATCAGCGAGAACTGGTGGCCGTCGCGCACGTGGGTCAGCGTCAGGTCGCCACGCCCCATGTAGTCGGCGATATCGGGGTTGTCGCTGTCGCTGCCTTCGCCCAGCACGATCCACGGCCGCGCGGTCAGCGCCCAGTTCTGCCGATCGAAGCCGAAGTTGAACATCACCCGGTTCCAGCTGCGCGACAGCGGGTCGCCGCGGCCGTTGGACTGGTGGTTGATGCCGATCCCGGTCATGCGCCCGCGCCAGCCACCCGGCAGGCCATAGTTGTTGCGGAAGACCAGCAGGATCTCGGGCTCGTAATTGGTCTCGCGGAACGGGCGCGAGGCCTCGCTGTTGTAGACCTGCCAGCGCGAGCTCTGGGTGTAGCCCATCCAGATGTCGCCGTTGTTGCCGAACAGGTTCTCCACCGCCTTGGTCTTGAAGCTGATCTGGAACTTGGCCTCGGTGCTGTCGAGCAAGAGCGGGTCGGTGACCGTGTTGGCCGGATTGGGCGAACTGGGCGTACGGTTGACATCCGAGGTCCAGAACACCGGCAGCAGGTACAGCGGCTTGTAGGCACGCAGATTGAAGATGCCGAGCTTGGAATCCTTGGCCAGTTCCCAGCGACTGTCGAGCAGCGAGCCCTGCCCGGCGTTGGCGATCGCATCGTCCAGTCCGCGGGTGGTGTCGCGCGCATAGAGGTTGCGGTTGGCCGGTTCGGCGGACAGCGCCTCGGCGAGCGCGGCGGGATCGCGGCGCAGTTCGCGCGCGCGCTCGGCGGTGACGTCGGCCTGCGGCGTCGGCGGCGCTTGGCGGCCGGCGAAGGCGTCGTAGCACGCCAGGCGTTGCGCGTCCTGTTCCAGTGCCAGGCAGGCCTCCAGGCTGGCGGGCGCGGACGGTGCGGCCGGAACGGTCTGCGCCACGGCGTGCGTGGATAGGCCAGCGAGCGCGGCCGGGAGCAGGGCGATGCGGAGTTTCATTGCGGGGCGTCCTTTGCGATCAGCAGGTTCTGGGGGTCGGCATTGACGACTTCGGCGACGTGCTCGTCGATGTCGCGGTTGACCGAGGTGTCGACGCCGACGCTGGTCGCCGGCTCGATGTCGTGATGATCGGCGACCGCGCCCTCGTCGCGCGTGAGGACGACGTGGGTGGTGGTGCGCGGCCCCTGGATGCCCGCGCGCCAGAAGGCGCCCTTGACGCGACGGATCGCTTCGCCGCGGGTCTTGCCCAGGTCGCTCTTGCGCTGGTCCACCCAGCCGAAGAACCGCAGTACGCTGCCAGAGGCCCCGAACTCGACCAGTGTCCACGACGGACCGGGATCGGTCAGGACGTCGTCGATCGCAGCGATCTCGGTCAGGCCGATCGTCTGCGCCTGCCGGATCGAATGGCTGGCGTCGATGTTCATCGTGAAATCGAAGCGCCGGCGCGGATTGCTGCTGTAGTTGAGGATCACCGCCTTGAACACCAGCGCATTGGGTAGGCGCAACTCGTTGCCCTCGGCGGTGACCAGCACCATCGCGCGTGCGCTCAGCGAGGCGACCCGGCCCTCGTAGCTGTCGATCTTGACCGTCTCGCCCGGTTCGAACGGCCGGCGCAGGCTCAACAGGATGCCGGCGATGTAGTTCTCGGCGATGTCCTTGAATGCGAAGCCCATCGCGATGCCCAGCACACCCGCCGAGCCGAACACCACGCCGATCACCGCGGTTGCGTTGAGCAGGTCCAGTGCGATCACGATGCCGATCAGCAGGATCGCGGCCTGCACCATGCGGCGCAGCAGGCTGTCGAGATAGGGGTTGCGCGTGCGCAGGTGCAGCCAGTGCAGGCGCTGGGATATCACCCGGCCTAGCCATGCGGCGAGCGCGACGACCAGCAGTGCGGCCAGCAGCAGCGGCAGATTGGCGAGCAGGCGCATGAAACGGCTGACCGTTTCGTCGTACACCGCATCGAAGCGACCGCGCACGTCGGCCTCTTGGAACGCCTGCGCCGCGCTCGGCGGCGGGGTGTCGACCGCCTGGGCGCCCTCGGTCGTGTCGGGGGCGGGTGCTGCCGAAGCGGCCGGGGCTGCACTGGGTGGCGCGCTCGGTGCGGCCAGGCTCGGGCCGGCAAGGAGGCTGGCCACGAGCGCCAGCAACACGAGAGCCGACAGGCTGCGCAATCGCCCACGGCGGGGCGGCGGGAAGGGGGCGTAAAGGGAATCGGTCATCGTGTCATTGTGGACTCAGAACCACCAGGCGAGTGCGAAAATCGCCAGCATCGAGACCGCCAATGCGAGTTTTAACGCCACGCCCAGTGCGATGCCCAGCCACGTGCCGACCCCGACCTTGGCCGCATGGCCGAGGCCGGCAGGATAGAGATTGCGGCGACTGATCAGCTCGCCCACCACCGCGCCGACGAAGGGGCCGGCGAATAGGCCCGGCAGGCCGAAGAACAGACCGACGAAGGTGCCGACCACGGTGCCCAGCAGCGCCAGCGGACTGGCCCCCACGCGTTTGGCACCGACCGCGGTGGCCCAGAAGTCCACCGCGAACGAGACTGCAGTCAACAGCCCGAGCAGGACGAGCGGCAGCGCGCCCACCCGCTGAAAATCGTCCGCCCAGGCCGCCGCAAGCAGGCCGGCGAACACCAGCGACAAACCGGGCAGGGCAGGCAATACAACGCCGGCCAGGCCGACGGCAACCAGCAGCCCGGCAAGTAGGTACAGGGCCAGGCTCAGATCCATGTCGGGCCCCCTGGATCGGGAGTAAGAGACCCCCGGAACGGGCCTTTTGCGGACGATTGCATTTTCATAAATGCCGGGTTACTTTGCAGCCGCTGTGTTTGTCAAGGTCACCGTGAATCGTGACCCTGCATCAAGTCGCTGGCTCGTTCCACCGGTCCGCTGCATCGTCGCACCCGTGTTCTCCTTGCAACCAGCCGCCCGACAGGCGTAATCGCTCGATTCATCGAACAGTTTCAGGGAGAGAGAGCAACATGGCAGAGCGCGAAACCGGTACCGTGAAGTGGTTCAACGATGCCAAGGGATTCGGATTCATCAGCCGTGAAAGCGGCGAAGACGTTTTCGTGCATTTCCGCGCCATCCAGGGCACGGGCTTCAAGAGCCTGCAGGAAGGCCAGAAGGTCAGCTTCACCGTCGTCCAGGGCCAGAAGGGCCTGCAGGCCGACGCCGTGACGCCGCTCTGACCAGCTGCGACGCTTCAAGAAAAACCCGGCCATCGGCCGGGTTTTTTTTGCGCGCCAAGCAGGGGCCGGGTCAGTAGGCGTAGGCGCGTCCGTTCTGGATGCGAACGGGCGAACCCTCGCGGATGCCGTCCAGATCGCCCTGGCTGACCACCGTCGTGCGGCCGTCCTGCATGCGCACGTGCACGTTGTACTGGCGCGCGCCCTCGACGCGGTTCTGGATTGCGTTGCCGGCCACCGCGCCACCCACGGCGCCCGCGCCGATCGCCACGTTCCGTCGCCCGTGGCTGTCGGTGTTGCGACGCGCAAGCTCCTTGGCCGCGACCGCGCCGACGATGCCGCCGATGATCGGTCCGGCGACATTGGGATTGCGATCACCGCCGACGACTTCGATGCGGGTCACGGTGCCGCAGTCATAGCACTCGCCGCGGCCATAGCCATTGCCGTATCCGCCACCGTACCCGCCATAGCCCGGCGAGTAGCCGGGTGACGACGCGCAACCGGCCAACGCCATCGAGGCCGCGACCACCGCCGTTCCGATCAGACGAGATTTCATGACAACTCCTAACGTGTAGCGGGCCCGCTGCCCGACACTGCCCACGCTAGGGCCGAGAATGTGAACGAGACAGCAATCCTCCCGGCGTGTCGCCTGCGCAAAGGCTGACGTCCAGTATCGATTCAGCCGCCTCTTCCCACTACCGCAGGTCGCGATGGCATCCGCTGCAGGTCTCGCCGATTACGGCGATGGTCGTGCGCAGACTGGCGCAGTCGCCCGGCGGCGCAGCCAGCGCAGCGTCGAGCGCGCGCCGTGCGGTGTCGGCATGCTCGGCGAACCGGCGATGGTCGCGCAGGTCGGGGAACGCCGGCGCCAGGTCTTCGGACAGGACCCGCAACGCGCGCAGATGGGGGCGCGCGTCGGCCGCCGCGCAACGACCGGCGCTGGCATCGCTCTCCAGGCCCGCCATGTGGGCCTGGTAGAGCTGCATCAGCGCGGTGGGGTAGTGATCCTGCCAGCCCCGCCGGCTCTCGAGTGCGCGCAGCACCACGACGAGTGCGAAGATCCCGACCACCAGGCCGATGCTGAACACCACGGCGTAGCGAGCGGTCGCCGACGGCGGTGTGTGGACGATATGCGGTGGCTCGGGCGTGGACATTGCGCACTCCAGGCGGCGGGGCGGCGCGACCATAGCATCGCGGGGCGTGCCGGGCGGGGAGGGCCGCTAGAATGCGCGCATGGATGAAGACGCACGCGCCCGCTTTTCCGGAATCGAACGCCTGTACGGGCAGGGCGCAGTTGCGCGCCTGTTGCGGCGCCACGTCGCAGTGGTCGGGCTGGGTGGCGTCGGCTCGTGGGTGGCCGAGGCGCTCGTACGCAGCGGCGTCGGCACGCTGACGCTGATCGATGCCGATGATCTGTGCGTCTCCAACACCAACCGCCAATTGCCGGCGCTCGAAGGGCAGTACGGACGCAACAAGGCCCGCGTCATGGCCGAACGCTGCCTGGCGATCCACCCGCGTGCGACCGTGCATGCGCTGGAGGACTTCGTCACCCCGACCAATCTCGAAGCGATGCTGGGACGGGGCTACGATCTGGTGATCGATGCTTGCGACAGTTTTCGCAGCAAGGTCGAGCTGATCGCCTGGTGTCGGCGACGCAAGCTGCCGGTGATCACGGTGGGCGCCGCCGGCGGCCGCATCGACCCGACGCTGGTGCGCGTGCGCGACCTGTCGCGCACCGAGCACGATGCGATGCTCGCGCTGATCCGCAAGAAGCTACGCGCCGAGTTCAATTTTCCCAAGAGCGCGAAGCGTTACTTCGGGGTGCCGGCGATCTATTCGCTGGAGAACGTGCGCTATCCGCAGGCCGACGGCAGTGTCTGCGGTCTTCGCCCGCAGTTGGGCCCCGACGCTGCGCTCAATCTCGACTGCGGCAGCGGCCTGGGGGCGGCCACGCACATCACCGGTGCGTTCGCGTTCGCCGCGGCCGGCAAGGCGCTGGAAGTGCTGTTGCGGCCGGCGGCCGACGCCGCGGCCTGATCGGCGCGGCGGCTAGAGTGGCGGCAGGCCGAACAGCCGCGCGGCGTTGTCGCGCGTCTGCGCGGCCACGATCTCCGGGGGGACGCCGCGCAGGCGCGCGACCGCTTCGAGCACGTGGACCAGGCGCGCCGGCTCGTTGCGCTGGCCGCGGTGGGCGCTGTCGGGCTGGTCGGGGGCGTCGGTCTCGAGCAGCAGGTGTTCGATCGGCATCGTCGCCGCCAGCCGGTGCAGGCGGCGAGCGCGGTCGTAAGTCAGTGGACCACCCAGTCCGATCATGAAGCCACGCTGCCACAGCTGACGCGCCTGTTCGGCACTACCGCCGAAACTGTGCACGACGCCGCGCAGGCCGTCGAACCGCTTGAGCGCGGCGATCACCGGATCGACGGCGCGCCGAGCGTGCACGATTACCGGCAGGTCGTGGGCATGCGCCAGGCGCAACTGGCCTTCGAAGTAACGTGCCTGGACATTGGGATCGAGCCCGTCGACGAAATGGTCCAGGCCACATTCGCCCACCGCCACCGGCCGCTCGCGCACGATCCAGTCGGCCAACGCATCCAGGTCGTCGGGCCGGTGCTGGGCCAGAAACATCGGATGCAGGCCGTAGGCGGGGAACAGGCCTGGATCTGCGGCGCAGATCGCGCGCAAGCCCGGCCATCCGGCACGGGCGACGGCCGGCACCACCTGCTGCACGACGCCTGCCGCCCGTGCGCGCGCCAGCACCGCCGCACGATCCTCGTCGAACTGGGGGGCGTCGAGATGGCAGTGGCTGTCGACCAGCATCAGGGGCGGCGCGCCTGGCCGTCGATCGGCGGGCGCGGATCGGCATGTGCGGGCGCGTCGGGCACGCGCTTGCGTCTGGCCAGCGCGACTGTCGCCAGGCCCAGCAGGACCTCGTCGATCAGGATGATCGGATCGGGCACGACCAGATTGATGCCGAACAGCACGGCCACGACGACGAACAGCCGCGGGTGGCTCAACCGGGACAGCCACGACACGAGCGGCACGGTGAAGGGACTGGGCATCGCGGGCCTCGTGAGGGCGGGGTGCGACACACGCTAGCACGGCGTGCGCACGTCGCGGTTTAGCGCCGGGTCAGCCTGAGCGGGTGGTGTTCGTGTGCCTGTTCAGCTTGGCAATGGTGCAATCACGGTCACGACGTACAGGCCGATGGCCGCAAGGAGATCCCAATGAAAAGCAACACGATCGCGATTGCGCTGGCGTCTCTGCTGGTAGGCGGCGTGGCCGTCGGCGCGTACCACAACAGCCGCGACGGCGCGGGCACCTCCGTCGCAGGCGATGCCGCTGCGGGCGTTGAGGTCCCGCGCGTGGAGGATAAGCTCGACTATGCCGACGTCGTCGCGACCCGCCCGGTCACCGAAACCGAGCAGGTCTACGCCACTGTGCTGGGCAGCGAGCCGATCCGCGAGACGATGACGTCGACCTCGCCGCGTGAGGTGTGCGAGGACGTGGTGGTCCAGGAGCGCCTGCCCGAGCGCGACGGCAACGTGGGGGGCACCGTGGTCGGTGCGCTGGTCGGCGGTCTGGTCGGCAACCAGGTGGGCGGCGGCAACGGCCGCAAGCTCGCGACCGCGGCCGGCGCGACCGCCGGTGGCTTCATCGGCAACCGGATCGACCGCAACCATGTCGGCGGCCGCGTCGTCGAGCGCGTCGACCGCCAGTGCCGCACCGTGCAGGACTCGTCGCAGTCCTCGCGCGTAGTCGCCTACAACGTGACCTACCGCAATCCCGACGGCACCACCGGGTCGATGCGCACCGACAGCAAGCCGGGCAACCGGATCCTGCTGGGTGACGAAGAGAAGACGGTCGGCTACGACGTCACCTATCGCTACGAGGGCACCGAGCACACGCTGCGCATGCGCGAAGCTCCAGGCGAGCGCCTGCCGGTACTCAACGGCCGGGTGATGACCGCAGCGCTCGACGGCGCGCCCGAGCGCGGCTGAGCACCGCAACCTCGCTGTCTTGCAGGAAGGCCGGCGCATCGCCGGCCTTTTTGCGTCCGGGGGGGGCGACGCCGCGGGCGCGCGGATCGCTACAATGGCCGGCATCCCGCCCAGACCGGACCGCCATGGCCCTGCATCCCTATGATCTGTACGACGTGCGCTCGCTGCTCGATGAAGACGAGCGCGCGGTCCAGGACGCCGTCGCCCGCTTCACCGACGAGCGCGTGCTGCCGATCATCGGCGGTTGCTTCGACGAGGCGCGGTTTCCGACCGAGCTGATCCCCGAAATGGCCGAGCTCGGCCTGCTGGGCGCCACGCTGCCGACCGAGTACGGCTGCGCCGGCCTCAACGCGGTCAGCTACGGCCTGATCTGCCAGGAACTCGAGCGCGGCGACAGCGGCCTGCGCAGCTTCGCCAGCGTACAGTCGTCGCTGTGCATGTATCCGATCTTTGCCTACGGCAGCGAGGAACAGCGCCGCCGTTGGCTGCCCGACATGGCCGCCGGCCGGGTCATCGGCTGCTTCGGCCTGACCGAGCCCCACGGTGGCTCGGACCCGGCGAACATGAAGACCCATGCGCGCCGCGACGGCGGCGACTGGGTCCTCAACGGCGCCAAGATGTGGATCACCAACGGCAACCTGGCCGACATCGCGATCGTCTGGGCCAAGACCGACGACGGCATCCAGGGCTTCATCGTGGAGAAGGCCTTCGCCGGCTTCTCCGCCCAGGAGATCAAGCACAAGATGAGCCTGCGCGCCTCGGTCACCAGCGCGCTGTACTTCGACGACGTGCGCGTGCCCGAGGCCAACCGCCTGCCCAACGTCAAGGGACTGAAGGGCCCGCTGGGCTGCCTGACCCAGGCGCGCTACGGCATTACCTGGGGCCCGATCGGCGCGGCGATCGCGTGCCTGGACGAGGCACTGGGCTACTCCAAGGAACGCATTCTGTTCGACCGCCCGGTGGCCGCGACGCAGAGCGCGCAGATCAAGCTTGCCGACTGGGCACGCCGGATCACCAGCGCGCAACTGCTCTCGCTGCAACTCGGACGCCTGAAGGATGCCGGCACGATGCAGCCGACCCAGGTCTCGCTGGCGAAGTGGAACAACTGCCGCATGGCGATCGACATCGCGCGTGAAGCGCGCGATCTGTTGGGCGGCGCCGGCATCACGACCGAGCATTCGCCGATCCGCCATGCGCTCAACCTCGAGTCGGTCATCACCTACGAAGGCACCGAGACCGTGCATCAACTGGTCGTGGGGCGCGAACTGACCGGCATCAACGCGTTCTGACCATGCGCACGATCCGGTCTCGCGAGTTCACCGCCGACAGGGCGTGGGGCGCACTGGATGTCGCCGCCATCGAGGGCGCCACCGTCCGTCTGCACTGGACCGATCGTCCGTACCAGTGGCACGTCAATGATGGCGAGGAAGTCTTCGCCGTGCTCGACGGCCGCGTGGAGATGCGCTATCGCCAGGGCGAGGCCGAACACGCAGTCGTGCTCGAGGCCGGCGACCTGTTCCATGCCGGGCAGGGCGATGCGCATGTCGCCCATCCGATCGGCGAGGCGCGCATCCTCGTGATCGAGAAGGCCGGCAGTCTCTGACCCTCCAAGGATGCCCACGATGTCGTCGTCCGCTGCCTCGCCGATCCTCGAAACCGAACGTCTGATCCTGCGTCTGCCCAAGGCCGAGGATTTCGATCGGTACGCCGAACTGTTGGCCGACGAGACTGCGGCGCGCTACATCGGCGGGTGCCAGCCGCGCGCGGCGGCCTGGCGCAAGTTCCTGCAGCAGCCCGGCGCCTGGCTGCTGCAGGGCTTCGGCATGTTTTCGGTCGTCGAGCGCGCCGACGGACGCTGGCTGGGCCAACTCGGGCCCTGGCGCCCGGAGGGCTGGCCGGGCAACGAGATCGGCTACGCGTTCCATCCCGATGCCTGGGGCAAGGGTTATGCGGTGGAAGCGGCCGTGGCGGCCATCGACTGGGCGTTCTCGGCGCTGCACTGGGACGAGATCATCCACTGCATCGATCCAGCGAACATCGCGTCCCAGCAGGTCGCCCGACGACTGGGATCGACCCGGCTGCGCCCCGGTCGGCTGCCGGCACCATTCGAGGACCACCCCATCGACATCTGGGGCCAGACACGCGCGCAATGGCGCGAGCACCGACAGCGCTTCGCATGACCACGATCCACGGCTACTCGCCGTCCGGCAATTGCCACAAGCTGCGGCTGTTGCTCGAACAGCGCGGCCGCCCGTATCGCTGGATCGAGACCGACAGCAGCCGCGGTGCGACCCGCACCCCGGACTACCTCGCCAAGAACCCCAACGGCAAGGTGCCGATGCTCGAGCTCGACGACGGCCGCGTGCTGGTGGAGTCGAACGCGATCCTGCACTGGCTGGCCGAGGGCAGCGAGTTTCTGCCCGACGATGCGTGGCAACGCGCGCAGGCGCTGTCGTGGATGTTCTTCGAGCAGTACAGCCACGAGCCCTGTCTGGCCGTCGCCCGTTTCATCCGGGGCTGGACGCCGCTCGATTCGCCGCGCCGTGCCGAACTGCCGCGCCTGCATGCGCGCGGCGCGCAGGCGTTGGCGGTCATGGAGACGCACCTGTCGGCGCGTCCCTGGTTCACCGGTCCGCGCTATGGCATCGCGGACATCGCGCTATTCCCCTACACCGATGCGGCCGGCGACGGGGGATTCGACCTGTCGCCGTACCCGGCGCTGTGCGACTGGCTGGATCGCGTGCGCGCGACGCCGCGGTTCGTTGCGATGCCGGCGCCCGCGCCCGAACACGCCGCGCTGATCGCGGCTTCCCATTAGCAGGCCCCGACTGCATGTTCGCCACCGTCCCCAACCCGATTCCCGCCCGCATGAAGGGCCTCAACCGCGCCGAGATCTGCGACGCGAACTTCCAGCAGTTCGTCCGTGACTGGCGCGGCCCGGTGCGGACCCGCCCGGCCGATGCCGATGCGGTGCTGCCCGGCAGCGCGCTGGATGCGCGCGGGTTTGTCGAACTGCTCGAGTCACAGTTGATCAGCCGGCATCTGGACCTGATGGCGCGCGTGCTGCGCGTGCAGAACAAGGTCTTCTACACGATCGGGTCCAGCGGTCACGAAGGCAACGCGATGGTCGCGCGCCTGACTCGGCATACCGATCCGGCGTTCCTGCACTATCGCAGCGGCGGCTTCATGGCCGAGCGCTTCCGCAAGCTGCCCGGCATGGACCCGGTGATGGATTCGGCGCTGTCGTTCGCGGCCAGCCGCGAAGATCCGGCCAGCGGCGGCCGCCACAAGGTTTGGGGCAGCAAGCCGCTGTGGGTGCTGCCGCAGACCTCGACCATCGCCTCGCATCTGCCCAAGGCCTTCGGTACCGCGGTCGCGATCGAGCAGGCACGGCGCATCGGCCATGCGCTTCCGGTGCCCGACGACAGCATCGTCGTGTGCTCGTTCGGCGACGCCTCGAGCAACCACGCGACCGCGCAGACCGCCTTCAACGCCGCCGCCTGGACCGCCTACCAGAAGCTCCCGGCGCCGGTGCTGTTCGTCTGCGAGGACAACGGCATCGGCATCTCGGTCAAGACGCCCGACGGCTGGATCGCGCGCAATTTCGCCCAGCGCCCCGATCTGGATTACTTCGCCGCCGACGGCCTGGACCTGGCCGTGGGCTACGGCGAGGTCGAGCGCGCGGTCGCGCATTGCCGGCGCACGCGCCGGCCCACCTTCCTGCACCTGCGCACGACCCGGATCATGGGCCACGCCGGCACCGACTTCGAAATCGAGTGGCGGTCGCTCGAGGAACTGTGCGCGGTCGAGGCGACCGATCCCTTGCTGCGTTCGGCGGCGATCGCGCTCGAGTCCGGGCTGATGAGTGCCGACGCATTGCTGGCGCTGTACGAGGACACGCGCGCGCGCTGCTTCGCCGCTGCGCACGATGCCGACAGCCGGCCGCGGCTGGAGACCCTGGCCGAGGTCATGCAGCCGCTGGCGCCGTATTCGCCGGCCCAGGTCCAGGCCGAGGCCACGCGCTACGCGCACGCCGCCGGGCGTGCAGCGGTGTTCGGCGGCGAGGCCAAGCTGCCCGAAGCGCAGCCGCCGCGGCACCTGGCGATCCAGATCAACCAGGCGCTGCACGACCTGTTCGCCAAGTATCCCCAAGCGCTGCTGTTCGGCGAGGACGTGGCGCAGAAGGGCGGCGTGTACACCGTCACCAAGGGCCTGCAGAAGGCCTTCGGCCCGCGCCGGGTGTTCAACACGCTGCTCGACGAGACAATCGTGCTCGGGCTGGCGCAGGGCTACGCCAACATGGGGCTGCTGCCGCTGCCCGAGATCCAGTATCTGGCGTACTTCCACAATGCCGGCGACCAGATCCGCGGCGAGGCGGCGAGCCTGCAGTTCTTCAGCAACGGCCAGTACCGCAACCCGATGGTCATGCGCATCGCCTCGCTGGGCTACCAGCGTGGCTTCGGCGGCCACTTCCACAACGACAACTCGATCACCGCGCTGCGCGACATCCCGGGCCTCGTCGTCGGCTGCCCGTCGCGCGGCGACGACGCGGCGACCATGCTGCGCACGCTGGCCGCGCTGGCGACGGTCGACGGCCGGGTCTGTGCGTTCCTCGAACCGATCGCGCTGTACATGACCAAGGACCTCTACGAACCCGGTGATGGCGGCTGGCTGACCGCGTATCCGCCGCCGGACCAGGCGATGGCCTTCGGCGAGGAACGGGTGTATGCGCCCGAGGCGACCGATCTGCTGGTGCTGACGTTCGGCAACGGCGTGCCGATGAGCCTGCGCGCGGCGCGCACGATCGAGGCCGAGCGTGGCTGGCGCGTGCGCGTGGTCGACCTGCGCTGGCTGTTGCCGCTCAACGAAGGCGCGATCGCACGGCACGTGGCCGAATGCGATCGGGTGCTGGTGGTCGACGAGGGGCGGCGCAGCGCCGGCGTGGGCGAGGGCATCGTGACCGCGATCACCGAGGCGGGCTTCGGCGACCGGCCGCTGCGCCGGGTGGTCGGGGCCGATACGTTCACGCCGCTGGCCGGCGCCGCGTTCCTGGTGATCCCGTCGGAGGCCGACATCGTCGCCGCCGCGACGGCCATGGCCTGAAACGATGAAGGGCCGGCGCGGTGCGCCGACCCTTCGTGGCGGTGCAGGTCCGGTCAATCGGTGAAGCGGGCCCGGACCTCGACGCGGCGGTTCGGTGCCAGGCAGGCGATCAATGCCTGGCCGCGCTCGCTGCGGCACTCGACCACCGGCTCCACGTCGCCGCGCCCGACTGCCGTGATCCGGTCGGCAGGCACGCCGTGCTCGACCAGATACGCGCGCACCGCTTCGGCCCGCTGGTTGGACAGCCGCAGGTTGCCCTTGGCGTTGCCGATGCGGTCGCTGTGGCCGATGACGTGGACGATGTCCAGCCGGTGCGCGCTGCCCGAGAGCCGGGCGGCGATTGCGTCGAGTGCGGCGCGCCCGTCGGGGCTGAGGTCGCCGATGCCGGCCTTGCCGAACGCGAACAGGCCATCGGCGTCGAGCTTCTCGATGAAGGCGCTCGACGGCGCGGGCGACTGCGGTGCCGGCGCCTGCGTCTCGGGTGTGGACGAGCAGGCCGCCAATGCGAGCGAAACAACGGACGCGGCGAAGGCCGCGGACAAGCGAGTGCGCTTCATGACATTCCCTTTGAGCTTTCCAGTTCCCCTGCCACCGGACCGCAGCCGGTCCGGCGACTGCCTCGACATTCCCCAGCGCTTGCGCGCCCTGTCAGCGGCCGAGCATAGCAGCCGCGTCGGGCATGAAAAGGGGAAGGCTTCTCCAATGTGCGAGACGGGAATCCCACTTCGGATAGGCAGCGGCCTGTCAGCCGGAAGCCGCTCTTCCCTCGGTCAGGGCCGCTCGCGGTCCGGCCACGCGAAGCACGCGCGGCGTTCGCATGGCTGCGCGGCATGCCGCGCAAGCCATCCATGCTCACCCTGTCCTGACTCGGGTGCGCGCCCGCTCCGCTTCGCGGATCGGTCCGGCCCGGCGCAGCGCGCCGGGCGTTCGCTCGCTCGCGCGGCATGCCGCGCAGGCAGAGCTGGCTCATCCATGGCGCGCTTGACGCGGCCACCGGCCGCCAGTCCGCTGCTTCACTCTGACTTCAGACGGAAAAGACAGCTCCCTTCGTCTCAGTGCGTCGCACTTGTAAGCTGATAGACGCTAAAAAGACAGGCAGACGCTCAGCGCGCCAAGCCTTCGCACAGTGGTACGGCCGTCACTGGATGTGTATCGAGGGCCAGTGACGCAGGTCCCAGATCCAGTGGCAGCACCGCAAGCTGGACCTGCGTCGAGACCGCGACGAGCCGACCGACCGGCGCGCCATCGGCGGCGACGTCCTGGCCGGTCTGTGCGGCATCGGCCCCCTGCAGCGCGACCAGGCCGCGCTTGCTCTGGCCCAGGAAATGCGTCCGCGCCACGATCTCCTGACCCGGGTAGCAGCCCTTCTTGACGCTGTAGGCCTGCAGGCGGTCGAGCGAGAGTTGCTGCGGCGTCCAGCGATCGAACTCGCTGGCGGCCAGCCGCGGCAGCCCGTGTGCCAGGTCGATTGCACGCCACCGCGCATCGGCTTCGCTCTGGAACGCGGCATCAGGTTCGGGTGTCGTGGCCGTGTCCGACTCGATCGGCTGCAGGCGCAAGGTGCGTGGCTGCGACGGCACGCCCAGGTCCAACTCCGCCGTCTGGCCATCGAATGCGGCCTGGGCGCCGCGTGCGGCCGACGGGGCGGCGAACCGGCCTGTGGCCGCAGTGCCCGCCATCGCGATCGCGACCTTGCTGCGGAACACGAATCGTTTCAGCGCATCGGCGAACGTGGCGGGGTCGGCGTCGTGCAGGACGACATCGAGCGTCTGCGCGTCGCGGCGCAGCAGCGCGAACAGGGCGAGGAGGCGGCCCTTGGGCGTCAGCCAGCCGCTCCATTGCCACTGGCCGTCGGCGAGCGCGGACACGTCGTTCATGAATTGGGCCTGGGCGAATGCGAGTGCATCGCGGCCCGATAGCCGCAGCACGTGCAGGCCGGAGAGGGCGAAATCCGCGTCGGGCAGGGGATGTGGCTTGTTTACCATGGGTGTGGGAACTAAAATTGAACGGATGATCACCCCGGACATCATAGGCGACGACGCGGCAACGCCGCGGTCGGAACCGGCGGTCACGCCCGTTCCGGCACCCGAGCCGGAGCCAGCGGTCGAGATCGGGGGCCGTGATGGCCTCGATCCCACCCGTTACGGCGACTGGGAAAAGAACGGCCGCTGCATCGATTTCTGATCGCCGCCGCATCGCGTTGGCGATAGCGGCCCTGTGTACCACCAGCCACGCGGTGCGACGCCGCCAGCGAGGAGACCAGCCAGCGATGGCACATTCCAACCGTCCTCTGTCGCCGCATCTGCAGGTCTATCGACCGCAGATGACGTCGACCATGTCCATCCTTCACCGCATCACCGGCATTTCGCTGGCGGTCGGTGGCATTTCCCTGGTGTGGTGGCTGATGTCCATCGCCGCGGGCGGCGAAGCCTACGAGTTCGCCTCCCGGCAGTGGGCCTCGCCGATGGGGCTGATCTTCCTGTTCGGCTTCACGCTGGCGCTGATCTACCACCTGCTCAACGGCATCCGCCACCTGCTGTGGGATGCGGGCTGGGGCTTCGAGATTCCCAAGGCCTATGCCTCGGGCTACGCGGTGTTCGTGGTCGGCTTTCTGATCACCGGCATCATCTGGTTCTTCGGCCTGCGGGGTGCGGCATGAGCGGTGGTGGTGGAGAGACCTCGCGCGCAGTGCCGCTGCGCACGCCGGTCAAGCGGGCCCAGGGCCTGGGCTCGGGCAAGTCGGGCACGACGCACTTCTGGAAGCAGCGGGTCACCGCGATCATCCTGGTGCCGCTGGTCGTCTGGTTCGTGCTGACGCTGCTGTCGCTGGTCGGCGCGGAGTTGGACACCGCACGCGCGATCATCGCCCGGCCGTGGAACGCGATCCTGTTCTCGATCTTCCTGGTCACGCTGTTCTGGCACGCCAAGCTCGGCCTGCAGGTCGTGATCGAGGACTATGTGCACAAGCGGTCCTTCGAGCTGGCCCTCCAGCTGCTCGTGACCTTCCTCTGCGGGCTGGGCGCCATCGCCTCGCTGTACGCGATCGCCCGCATCGCCTTCACTGCCTGAGTCCGTGATGACCGCTTACCCGATTACCGAACACAAGTACGACATGATCGTCGTCGGCGCCGGCGGCGCCGGCCTGCGCGCGACCTTCGGCCTGGCCCACAAGGGCCTGCAGACCGCGTGCCTGACCAAGGTCTTCCCGACCCGCTCGCACACCGTCGCCGCCCAGGGCGGTATCTCGGCCGCGCTCGGCAACATGGGCGAGGACGATTGGCGCTTCCACTTCTACGACACCATCAAGGGCTCGGACTGGCTGGGCGATCAGGACGCCATCCAGTACATGTGCCGTGAGGCGATCCCGGCGATCATCGAGCTCGAGCACCAGGGCGTGCCGTTCTCGCGCACCCAGGAAGGCAAGATCTACCAGCGGCCGTTCGGCGGCATGACCACGCATTACGGCCAGGGCATCGCCCAGCGCACCTGCGCGGCCGCCGACCGCACCGGCCACGCGATCCTGCACACGCTCTACCAGCAGTCGCTCAAGCACGATGCGCGCTTCTTCGTGGAGTATTTCGCGCTTGACCTGATCATGGACGAGGAGGGCGCCTGCCGCGGCGTGCTCGCACTCGACATGGCCGAGGGCACGTTGCACCTGTTCCGCGCCCAGGGCGTGGTGCTGGCGACCGGCGGCTACGGCCGCGCCTACTTCTCGGCAACCTCCGCGCACACCTGCACCGGCGACGGCGGCGGCATGGCGCTGCGCGCCGGGCTCGGCCTGCAGGACATGGAGTTTGTGCAGTTCCACCCCACCGGCATCTACGGCGCGGGCTGCCTGATCACCGAGGGCGTCCGCGGCGAGGGCGGCATCCTGCGCAATGCCAGCGGCGAGCGTTTCATGGAGCGCTATGCGCCCAATGCCAAGGACCTGGCCTCGCGCGACGTGGTCAGCCGTTCGATGACGATGGAGATTCGCGAAGGTCGCGGCGTCGGCGAGCACAAGGACCACATCCACCTCGACCTGACCCACCTCGACCCGGCCGACATCCACAAGAAGCTGCCCGGCATCGCCGAGAGCGCGCGGATCTTCGCCGGCGTCGACGTGGAGAAGCAGCCGATCCCGGTCATCCCGACCGTGCACTACAACATGGGCGGCATCCCGACCAACTACCACGGCGAAGTCGTGCAGCTGAAGGATGGCAATCCGGATGCGGTCGTGCCCGGCCTGTACGCGATCGGCGAAGCGGCCTGCGTATCGGTGCACGGCGCCAACCGCCTGGGCTCGAACTCGCTGCTCGACCTGGTGGTGTTCGGTCGGGCGGTGGCCAACCGCTGCGCGGAGACGATCAAGCCCGACGCGCGCCACAAGCCGCTGCCGGCCGATGCCTGCGACAAGTCGCTGGCGCGTCTGGACAAGCTGCGCAATGCCAAGGGCGACACCGCGACCGCGGTGATCCGCGACCGCATGCAGCGCACGATGCAGAACGACGCGGCGGTGTTCCGTACCAGCGAGACGCTCAAAGAGGGCGTGGACAAGATCCGCGAGATCCACGCCTCGTTTGCCGACGTCAAGGTCAGCGACCGTTCGCTGGTCTGGAACTCGGACCTGATCGAGACGTTGGAGCTGGAGAACCTGCTGGGCCAGGCGCTGGTGACGATCGTCTCGGCCGAGAACCGCAAGGAATCGCGCGGCGCGCACGCCCACGAGGACTACCCGGACCGCGACGACGAGAACTGGCACAAGCACACGCTGTGCTGGGCGGACGAGGCCGGCAACACCAAGATCGACTACCGTCCGGTGCATATGTACACGCTCGACGACGAAGTCGAAGTCGTGCCCCCCAAAGCACGCGTCTACTGAGCCGGGAGACCCCACATGGCCGAATTCACGCTCCCGAAGAACTCCAAGATCAAGAAGGGCCGGCACTTCCCGGCCGCGCCGGGCGCCAAGCGCACGCGCACGTTCAAGATCTATCGCTGGAATCCCGATTCCGGCGAGACCCCCAGCACCGACACCTACGAGCTCGACCTCGACAAGTGCGGGCCGATGGTCTTGGACGCGCTGATCAAGATCAAGAACGAGATCGATCCGACGCTGACGTTCCGTCGCTCGTGCCGCGAAGGCATCTGCGGCTCGTGCGCGATGAACATCGACGGCACCAACACGCTGGCGTGCACGCGCGCGATCGACGACTGCAAGAAGAGCGAGGTGCCGATCTACCCGCTGCCGCATATGAGCGTGGTCAAGGATCTGGTGCCCGACCTCACGCACTTCTATGCGCAGTACGCGTCGATCCAGCCGTGGATCCGCACCCAGACCGCAGCGCCGCCGGATCGCGAGCGGCTGCAGTCGCCCGAGGACCGCGACAAGCTCGACGGCCTCTACGAGTGCATCCTGTGCGCCTGCTGCTCGACCAGCTGCCCGAGCTACTGGTGGAACGGCGAACGCTACCTGGGTCCGGCGATCCTGCTGCAGGCCTATCGCTGGATCATCGACAGCCGCGACGAGGACACCGGCGCGCGCCTGGACGATCTGGAAGACCCGTTCAAGCTCTACCGCTGCCACACGATCATGAACTGCGCGCGGACCTGCCCCAAGGGGCTGAATCCCGCCAAGGCGATCGGCCAGATCAAGCAACTGATGCTCGCACGACGTGGGTGAGCGGCTGCGCTTGGCCGATGCATCCGCATCGGCCGCAGCCGCGAACGCCCGCACACGGATGTGCGGGCCGGCCTCTCCGGAGCCGACACTGCCGCGCCACGGATGGCATGTGACCTCGCGAACGCCCGCACACGGATGTGCGGGCCGGTCTCTCCGGCGCCGGCAATGTCACGCCATGGAGGGCATGGGACAAGCCTGATGCGTCATGAGCGCCAAGCCGATGCATCCGCATCGGCCGCAGCCGCGAACGCCCGCACACGGACGTGCGGGCCGGTCCTTCCGGGGCCGACACTGCTGCGCCACGGATGGCATGTGACATCTCGAATGAAGCGAGCGCGCCAAGCCGACGCATCCGCGTCGGCTGCGCTCGCGAATGCCCGTACCCAGGACGCACGCCCGTGACCGACCACGACGACACCACCGAACTGCGCCGCCTGCGCTGGCGCAGCCGCCGCGGCATGCGCGAGCTCGACCGGCTGTTCGAGCGCTGGCTCGACCGGTGTTGGGCGACATCCTCCGAAAGCGAGCGGGATGTTTTCCGACGGCTGCTCGAATGCGAGGACGATAGGCTCTGGAAATGGTTCCTCGGCCATGAGCGTTCGCCCGATGCACAACTCGACGCCCTCGTCCAAACCATCCGGGCGCTACCACCCGATCCCTGAGCCGGCCAGGCTGCACTGGCGGCCCTCGCGCCTGCTGGTCGCCGCGTTGGGCCTGCTCACGCTCGCTGCCTGTGGCGCCTTGCTGCTGTCCGAACTGCCGGGCCCGATGGCCTGGCTCGGTATCGCCTGGGTCCTGGCCAGCGGCCTGCGCACGATCGTGCGCACCGCGCGACAGCCGCCACATCGCATCGTCGTGCAGGCGACGGGGCGGATGCTGCTCGATGGGCGGCTGCTGGAAGCGCCTTCCCTGCATTGGCGCGGCCCGATCGTTCGCCTGACCTGGCGCGAGGGCCGACGCACGCGCAGGCTGCTGTGGTGGCCCGATACGCTGCCGGCACCGCAGCGCCGTGAACTGCGTCTGGCCGCCGCGATGCGTCCACTGCCACGCGCACCGGAATCGGTGGCACCATAGCCGCTGCCCGGCGGGACGGGCACGGCGATCGCGCCATCGCCAACGACCCGCATCCATCGACGGACGCCCATGCTCAGACCCATCCCTGCCGCCATCGGCCTGCGTTATCTCCGGGCGAAACGGCGCAACGGCTTCATCTCCTTCATCTCGCTGGCCTCGATCTTCGCGATCGCGATCGGCGTCACCGTGCTGATCACGACCCTGGCGGTGATGAGCGGTTTCCAGAAGGAAATCCGCGATCGCATGCTCGGCATGGTCGCGCACGCGACCGTGAGCGCCGAGGGCGACACGCTGCACAACTGGGCACGTGCGGTCGAGGTCGCGCGCGAGGACCCGCGCGTGGCCGGCGCGGCGCCCTACATCGACACGCAGGCGCTGCTGCGCGGACGCCGCAACGAGCCGGCCGCGGTCCGTGCGATCTCGCCCGAGGACGAGAGCCAGGTGTCCGACTTGTCCACCTCGATGGTCGTCGGCCAACTGTCGGACCTGCAACCGGGCAGCTTCAACATCGTGCTCGGCCGCGAACTCGCCCTGTGGCTCGGCGTCGGTGTCGGCGACAGTGTCATCGTGACCACCGATTTCCAGGTCACGCCGATGGGCGCGGTGCCGCAGCTCAAGCGCTTCACCGTCAGCGGCCTGTTCGAGGCCGGCTACCAGGATTTCGACCGCCGGCTGGCGGTGGTCAACCTGCAGGACGCGCAGCGGCTGCTGCGCATCGGCGACGGCGTGACCGGTGTGCGCCTGAAACTGCACGACATGGATCTGGCCCAACAGGTCACCCGCGACCTGGTGCACAGGCTGGGCGGGGTCTACCGGGTCAGCGACTGGAGCACGGAGAACGCGAACATGTTCCGCGCGCTCAAGCTCGAGAAGACCATGATCGGCATCCTGTTGTCGCTGATCATCCTGATGGGGGCGTTCTCGCTGTTGAACTCGCAGGTCATGCTGGTCACCGACAAACATGCCGACATCGCAATCTTGCGCACGCTCGGCCTGACCCCGCGTGGGGTCATGCAGGTGTTCATGGTGCAGGGCACGATGATCGGCGTGATCGGCACCGTGCTCGGGGTCTGCGGCGGCCTGCTGCTGACCTTCAATCTCGAGCACATCCTGCGCGCCCTCGAGCGCCTGTTCGGCGTGGTGCTGATGCCCGAAGACGTCTACTACGTCACTGGTCTGCCGATCGACCTGCAGGCCAGCGACGTGACGATGATCGGCGTGATCGCATTGTTGATGGCGTTCCTGGCCACCCTGTATCCGGCGTGGCGCGCGGCGCGCACCGCCCCGGCGGAGGCGCTGCGTTATGAGTGAGCACGCGCAAACGGCGGCCGATGCCGTCGTGCTGGCGGCTGAAGGCCTGGGCAAGACCTACGCCGAGGGCAAGCTGCATACGCCGGTGTTCGACGGGCTCGACTTCGCGGTCCGCGCCGGCGAGACCGTTGCCATCCTCGGTGCTTCGGGCGCCGGCAAGAGCACGCTGCTGCACCTGCTCGGCGGGCTGGATGTACCGAGCGCGGGCGAGGTGTTCGTGACGGGACAGAAGATGAGCGCGCTGTCGAACGCGGCGCGCGGGACGCTGCGCAACCGCGCGCTCGGCTTCGTCTACCAGTTCCATCACCTGCTGCCCGAGTTCACCGCGCTGGAGAACGTGATGCTGCCGGCACTGCTCAACGGCGCCAGCGACAGCGATGCGACCACGCGTGCGCGCGGTCTGCTGGAGACGGTCGGGCTGGGCCACCGGCTCGGCCACAAGCCGGGCGAGCTGTCGGGTGGCGAGCGCCAGCGCGCCGCGGTGGCGCGGGCGCTGGTCAACAAGCCGGCCTGCGTGCTGGGCGACGAACCCACCGGCAATCTCGACGAGCGCACGGCCGCGACGGTGTTCGAGTTGATGCTGGAGATGAACCGCGCGCAGCGCACGAGCCTGGTGCTGGTGACCCACGACCGCCGACTGGCGCGCAAGCTCGACCGGGTGATGGAACTGCACCAGGGCAAGCTGCGTGAGGTCGCGCGCGACGAGGTCTGACGCGGCGCCTCGCGGCGCTGCGCGGTTGCCGCGACGCCCGTGCTACTCGCTGGGCTTGGCCGCCTCGGTCGGACGCTGGGAGGCGGCGCGGCGTGCGAGCACCGCTTCGCGATGGGCGATGTAGCCGTTGGCGCCGAACACGATCGCCGCGCCGGCCATCGTCCACAGGTCGACCGTCTCGCCGAACAGCCACCAGCCGAAGATGACCACGATCGGCAACTGCACGAAGCTGATCGGCTGCAGCGCAGAGACCTCGCCCAGGCGCAGCGCGCGTGTCCACAGCCATTGGCCCAGCGTGCCGAGCACGCCCGTCGCCAGCAGCCACAACCAGGCGACCGGATCGGGCCATACCCACTGGAACAGCGCCGGCACCAGCGACAGCGGCACCCATAGCACGTAGGTGTAGAAGACAATCGTGTCGGGCGGATCGATCTTCGACAGCTGCTTCATCTGGATCGCGACCAGGGCCGCGAGCAGGGCGCCGAGTACCGGGATCAGCATCGGCGCCGAGAACGCCACGCCCGGGCGCAGGATCACCAGTACGCCGATGAAGCCGGCCGACACCGCCATCCAGCGCCGCACGCGCACGATCTCGCCCAGCCACAGCACCGCGGCGATGGTCGCAAACAACGGTGCGGCATACGACAGCGAGACCGCCTGCGACAGCGGCAGATGGCCGATCGCCCAGAACGCGCACAGCATCGAGCCCAGGCCGACCAGCGTGCGCACCAGGTAGCGGCCGAGATGGCGCGTGCGCGGGAGGCCGCCGCCGGCATGCAGCAGGATCGGCAACAGCGCGAGCAGGCCGAAGAAGTTGCGGAAGAACGCGACCTCGGTGGTCGGGACGGTCGCCGACGCGAAGCGGATCGTGATCGCCATCAGCGCGAACGCCGATGTACTGCCCAGCATCAGCAGCGCCGCTTTGCCTGCGGCCGAGGTCGGCTGCCAGCGTCGTGGCAGGCCGCTCACCACGTCGCTCCCACGATCCGCGGCTCGGGCGCCAGGTCCACGCCGAACCGGGCGTGCACCGACGCGGCGATGCGCCGCGCCAGCGCCAGCAGGTCGCGGCCGTGCGCGCCGCCGTGGTTGACCAGCACCAGGGCGTGTCCCGCCGAGACGCCGGCATCGCCATCGCGGTGGCCCTTCCAGCCGCAGCGGTCGATCAGCCACGCAGCCGAAAGCTTGCAGCGCTCGCCATCGACCGGGAACACCGGCAGGTCGGGATGCGTCTCGCGCAGGGCCGCGGCGATCGCGGCGTCGACGATCGGGTTCTTGAAGAAGCTGCCGGCGTTGCCGATCACGGCCGGGTCGGGCAGCTTGCTGCGGCGGATCGCGATCACGGCCTCGGCGACGTCGGACGGCGTCGGTGTGGCGACACCGCGCGCAACGAGCGCGTCGCGGATGCCAGCGTAGTCGAGCACCGGCGCGGCGCGGCGCGAGAGCACGAAAGTGACCGCGGTGACGATCCAGCGGTCGGGTGTCTGCTTGAACACGCTGTCGCGGTAGCCGAAGCCGCAGGCCGCCGCGTCGAGGACGACCGGGGCGCCGCGTGTGCGATCGAAGGCCTCGACCGCATGGATGCGATCGGCGACCTCGACGCCGTAGGCGCCGATGTTCTGGATCGGCGCCGCGCCCACGGTGCCAGGGATCAGCGCCAGGTTTTCCAGGCCGCCCAGGCCTTGGGCCAGCGACCACATCACCACATCGTGCCAGCACGCGCCCGCAGCGGCGCGGACCTGCGCCTGGACGCCGTCGTCGGCGACGATGGCCCGGCGGGTGTCGACGATCGCCAGCGCCGTGTCGATATCGTCGACGAACAGCAGATTGCTGCCGCCACCCAGCACCAGCGGCGCCGCCTCGCCGAGCGCGGGCAGCGCCTGCGGCAACGCCGCGGCGTCGCCGACCTCGAACAGCCGGCGTGCCTGCGCCGGGACGCCGAAGGTGTTGCGGGTGCGCAGGTCGACGCGTTCGCGCAGATCGAACGGGGCGGGCATCGGCGGCTCAGCGCTCCGGGGCAGGGCTGCGGTCGGTGGCATCGCGGCGGCCGCGGATCGCCTCCACGCATTCGCCGACCAGGGCCGGCCCCCGATAGACCAGGCCCGAGTAGACCTGGACCAGCGACGCGCCAGCGGCGATCTTGCTGGCAGCGTCGGCGCCGCAGACGATGCCGCCCACGCCGATCAGCGGGAGGGTCGCGGGCAACTGCGCGCGCAGCTTGCGCAGCACCGCGGTCGCCCGGTCCATCAGCGGCGCGCCGGACAGGCCGCCGGCCTGCGCGGCGGTCGCGTCGGCTTCGACGCCGGTGCGCGCGATGGTGGTGTTGGTCGCGATGACGCCATCCACCGCCAGGTCGCCGAACACCCGGGCCGCGGCTTCGATGCCGCCGTCGTCGAGGTCGGGGGCGATCTTCACCAGCACCGGCACGCGCCGCCGATGCTGGGCGGCCAGCCGCTCCTGCGCCTCGCGCAGCGTCCCGATCAGGCGTTGCAGGGCCTGCGCTTCCTGCAGGTCGCGCAGGCCCGCGGTGTTGGGCGAGGAGATGTTGACGGTGACGTAGTCGGCCAGCGGATAGACCCGCTCCAGGCAGGCCAGGTAGTCGTTGGCGGCCGCGTCGTTGGGGGTGTCCTTGTTCTTGCCGATGTTGATGCCGAGCACGCCGTTGCGGCGCGCGCGTTCGACATTGGCGACCAGCGCATCGACCCCGGCATTGTTGAAGCCCAGCCGGTTGATCAGCGCGCGATGCTGCGGCAGCCGGAACATCCGCGGCTTCGGATTGCCGTCCTGTGGGCGCGGGGTCACGGTGCCGATCTCGACGAAGCCGAACCCCAGCGCGAACAGCGCATCGATGTGCGCGCCGTTCTTGTCCAGACCGGCGGCAAGGCCGACGGGGTTGGGAAAGCGCAGGCCGAAGGCCTCGGTCGGCAGCGGTGCCGGCGCGCCGCCGAGCATCGACGACAGGCCGGCGCGGTGCGCGGCATCGAGCGCGGCCAGCGTCAGATGGTGGGCGCGCTCGGCGTCGAGCCGGAACAGCAGCGGTCGGGCGAGTGCGTACACCTCAGGTCGCCGTCCCGAGCCAGAACAGGCCGCCGAAGAACAGCATCAGCACCACGATGCCGACGACCGTCGCGACGAACTGCACATAGCCCAGCACCAGCCCGGCCACGGCCATGCCGTCGCCGTCGAGCTCGGGCGTGCGGCGGATTTCCGCACGCGCCAGATGGCCGGTGATCACCGCCACCAGGCTGCCCAGCCAAGGCAGCAGGCTCCAGCCCAACAGACCGCAGACCAGGCTGGTGACCGCCAGGGCGCTGGTCCGTCTCACAGGTCGAACTTGATGCCCTGGGCGAGGGGCAGGGCGTCGGAGTAGTTGATGGTGTTGGTCTGCCGGCGCATGTAGGCGCGCCAGGCATCGGAGCCCGACTCGCGGCCGCCGCCGGTCTCCTTCTCGCCGCCGAACGCGCCACCGATCTCGGCACCGGACGTGCCGATGTTGACGTTGGCGATGCCGCAGTCCGAACCGCGCGCCGACAGGAAGCGCTCGGAGGCCTTGAGGTCGTTGGTGAAGATCGCCGACGACAGGCCCTGCGGCACGTCGTTCTGCATGTCGATCGCCTCGTCGAGCTGCTCGTACTTCATCACATAAAGGATCGGCGCGAAGGTCTCGGCCTGCACCACCTCGGCATCGTTCGACAGGCCGGTGACGAGGGTCGGCAGCACGAAGA
This sequence comes from Luteimonas sp. TWI596, assembly GCF_039674105.1. Classification (NCBI taxonomy): domain Bacteria; kingdom Pseudomonadati; phylum Pseudomonadota; class Gammaproteobacteria; order Lysobacterales; family Lysobacteraceae; genus Luteimonas; species Luteimonas sp. TWI596. Next base: position 142,469 of record NZ_JBDJMU010000004.1, on the reverse strand, counting down.
AGCCCTTGCGGTCGTCGAGCGCCTTGCCGCCGCTCTCGATCGTGCCGCCGGCGGCCTTGGCCTTCTCGATCGCGGCCAGGTAGGCGTCCACCGCGTCGCGCGAGTTCAGCGGGCCCATCAGGTTGGCCGCATCGGTGGGGTCGCCGATCCGCGATTCGACCTGGGCGTAGGCGGTCTTGAGCTTGGCCAGCACGTCGTCGAAGATCGAGGCGTGCACGAACAGCCGGCGCGTGGTCGTGCAGCGCTGGCCGGCGGTGCCGACGGCACCGAACACGATCGCCGGGATCGCCAGCTTCAGGTCGGCGGTCGAATCGACGATGATCGCGTTGTTGCCGCCCAGTTCGAGCAGCGAGCGGCCCATGCGACGGGCGACGCGCTCGCCGACGTGGCGGCCGACCCGGGTCGAGCCTGTGAAGCTGACCAGCGCGATGCGCTTGTCGTCGACGAACGCCTGGGCCAGATCGCTGCCGGCATCGTTGAACAGGAAGAAGATGTCCGGGAAGCCGCCGGCACGCAGCGCCTCGTTGCAGATCTTCATCGACGCGATCGCCGACAACGGCGTCTTCGGCGACGGCTTCCAGATGGTGACGTTGCCGCAGACCGCGGCGACGAAGCTGTTCCAGGCCCAGACCGCGACCGGGAAGTTGAACGCGCTGATCACGCCGACCAGGCCCAGCGGATGCCACTGCTCGTACATGCGGTGGCCGGGGCGCTCGGAATGCATGGTCAGGCCGTAGAGTTGGCGCGACAGACCGACGGCGAACTCGCCGATGTCGATCATCTCCTGGACTTCGCCGTCGCCTTCGGGCTTGGACTTGCCCATCTCCAGTGCGACCAGCGAGCCGAGCGCGTCCTTGTGCGTGCGCAGCGCTTCGGCGCACAGCCGGATCGCCTCGCCGCGGCGCGGCGCCGGCGTCGTGCGCCACTCGCGGAACGCGGCCTGGGCACGGGTCACGATGGTCTCGTAGTCGGCCTGCGAGGTCGCCAGCACCTGCGCCAGCGACTCGCCGCTGGCCGGATTCACCGGAGTCAGCGTGCCGGCACCGGTATCGCGGGCCCATTCGTTGTTGCCGAGATAAGTGCCCGATTCGGTGGAATCGAGGCCGAGCGCGGTGAGGACGGGATGGGACATCGCGAAAAACTCCTGGTGTGCGCTGGCGCCGCGGGGCGGCGCTGGCGAAGAAGGGGGTGCGACGCGGCGGGACAGCCGCTGGGGGATGGTCGCGGAACTGGCGACCCCGGCACGATTCGAACGTGCGACCTTCCCCTTAGGAGGGGGATGCTCTATCCAGCTGAGCTACGGGGCCATCCCTTCATTATAACGTCCGGGCGTTCCCCGGACGACCGCGCTGCCGGCCGGCGAGCGGCCTGGGCAAGCGCGCAGAACGGGGTGGCGTGATGCGCGGTCGCCCAGCAACGACACAGTGGCGCAGGGGGGCCGGCACGCAAAAGTAGGGAAGGCCGGTTGCGGGGGGCCAGGAACCGGGTGCGCAGGCGCCGCGGCTCAATGGAAATCGCGCGAGGGCAGCGGCATCGTGCCGAGCAGGTCGCTGAGGTCGTGCAGGTCGCCGGCGATGAGGTGGGCGACGCCGTCGACCCGTTCCCAGCGGCCGCGCACGGCGAGCAGCCGGGATTCGAGCAGGGCGCGCCGGCGGCGGATCGCCAGGTGCGACCAGACGATGACGTTGATCATGCCGGTCTCATCCTCAAGCGTGACGAAGATCGTGCCCTTGGCCGTGGCCGGGCGCTGGCGCTGGGTCACCAGGCCGGCGACGTGCACGCCGCTGCCGTGGCGCCGGGCCTGCAACTCGCGCAGGCCGATGATCCGCCGCGCGGCCATCTGCGGACGCAGCAGCGCCATCGGATGCGGGCCCAGGCTCAGGCCCAGGGCCCGGTAGTCGGACAGGATCTCTTCGCCGGCGGCGGGCGCGGGCAGGGCGACCTCGGCCTCGTCGGGGCTGCCGGGCAGCAGCGGGCGCCGCTGCTCGATGCCGGCGACCGCCCAGCGCGCGGCATTGCGATGGCCGGCCAGCCCGCGCAGCGCATCGGCCTCGGCCAGCGCCTGGCGCGCCTTGGCCTCGAGGCCGGCGCGCAGGACCAGGTCGGCGATGTCGGCGAACGGGCGTCGGTCCCGTTCGGCGACGATGCGGTGCGCGGCCGCCTCGGGCAGCCCCGCGACCAGGCGCAGGCCGAGCCGGATTGCCGGCTGGACGCCCGGATCGGCGTCGCTGCGCCAGGGCCGGCCGCCGACCAGCGTGCTGTCGTAGTCGCTGTGCAGCACGTCGACCGGCAGCACCTCGACGCGTGCGCGCTGCGCGCTGCCGCGGCGGGCGTCCTGCACGATCTGGCTGGGGGAGTAGAAGCCCATCGGCTGCGCGTTGAGCAGCCCGCAGGCGAATGCGGCCGGCTCGTGGCGCTTGAGCCAGCAACTGGCATAGACCAGCTTGGCGAACGAGGCGGCGTGGCTCTGCGGAAAGCCGTAGGAGCCGAAGCCCTTGATCTGGTCGAAGATCTGGTCGATGAACTCGGGCGAATAGTCCTTCCGCAGCATGCGCTCGCGCACCCGCACCCGGTGCTGCTCCATGTCGCCGCCGCGCCGCCAGGCCGCCATCGAGCGCCGCAGGTGGTCGGCCTCGCTGTCGGTGTAGTTGGCCGCCTTCATCAGCAGTTCCATGACCTGCTCCTGGAACAGCGGCACGCCGAGCGTGGGTGCGAGGATGCTGCGGATCTCGTCGTTGGGATAGTCGACCGCCTCGCGACCCTGCCGTCGGCGCAGGTACGGATGCACCATGTCGCCCTGGATCGGGCCGGGGCGCACGATGGCCACTTCCACCACCAGATCGTAGAAGCGCGCGGGCTTGAGCCGGGGCAGCATCGCCATCTGCGCGCGCGATTCGATCTGGAACACGCCGACGGTGTCGGCGATCTGGATCATCCGGTAGGTCGCCTCGTCCTCGCCGGGCAAGGTCGCGAGCGCGAAGTCCCGCCCGCGATGGCCGCGCACCAGGTCCAGCGTCTTGCGGATGCAGGTCAGCATGCCCAGCGCCAGGCAATCGACCTTGAGCAATTGCATCGTCTCCAGGTCGTCCTTTTCCCACTGGATGATCGTGCGATCGGCCATCGCCGCGTTCTCCACCGGAACCAGGTGCGAGAGCGGGGCATCGGAAATGACGAAACCGCCGACGTGTTGCGACAGGTGCCGCGGATGGCCGCGCAAGCCCTCGGTCACCAGCAGGATCTTGCGGATCAGCGGGTTGTGCAGGTCGAAGCCCGCCTCGGCGATGCGCTGTTCCATCGGCGTGTCGCCGTTGCCCCAGCCATAGCAGGTGGCCAGCAGCGCGATCTGATCGTCGGGCAGGCCGAAGGCCTTGGCGACATCGCGCACTGCGCTCTTGCCGCGGTAGCTGATCACCGTCGCGGCGAGTGCGGCCCGCTCGCGCCCGTACTTGGCGTAGACGTACTGGATGACCTCCTCGCGCCGCTGGTGCTCGAAGTCGACGTCGATGTCGGGCGGCTCGTTGCGCTGTTCGGACAGAAAGCGCGCCATCAGCAAGCGGGTCTCGTCGGGGTTCACCGCAGTGATGCCCAGCGCATAGCAGACCGCCGAGTTCGCCGATGAGCCGCGGCCCTGGCACAGGATCTCCCGCTTGCGGGCGAACGCGACGATATCGGCCACGGTCAGGAAGAAGGCCTCGTAGCCCTTCTTGGCGATCAGTGCGAGCTCGAATTCGATCAGGTCGCGCACCTGGGGCGTCGGGCCGTCGGGCCAGCGCTCAACGATGCCGCGCTCGGTCAGCACCCGCAGCCAGGTGGTCGGGGTGTGGCCGTCGGGGACGAGCTCGACCGGATAGTCGTAGCGGATGCTGCGCAGGTTGAAGGTGCAGCGCGCCGCCAGCGCCGCGGCCGCCTCCATCAGCGCCGCGCCGTAGATATTGCCCAGCGCGCGCCGGGTGCGCAGGTGGCGCTCGCCGTTGCGGAACAGGTGCGCGCCGCAGTCGGCCAGCGGGGTGTTGCGGGCGATCGCGGTGAGCGTGTCCTGCAGCATGCGCTCGCGCCGGGTGGCCATGTGCGCATCGCCGCTGGCCAGCGCCGGCATCTCCAGCGTGCGCGCCAGTGTCAGCAGCGCGTCCAGGCGCGCGGCGTCGTCGCGCTCGCGGTGCAGCTCCACGGCCAGATGTGCGCGCGCGCCGAACAGGGCGTGCAGCCAGCGGCCCTCGTCCGGATCGGGCGTTTCGCCCGGCAGCCACAGCGCGAACAGCCCGTCGGCGTCGCCCTGCAGCACGGTGGCCATGTCCTCGCGTGTGAGCCGGTAATGGCCCTTGGCGGCGGCGCGCCGTGCCTGGGTGATCAGCGCGCAGAGCGTGCGGTAGCCGGCGATCGTCTCGACCAGCAGCACGCAGCGCAGGCCGTCGACGAGCCGGAATTCGCTGCCGACGATCAGCTTGAGCCCGGTGCCTTCGGAGGCTTCGAGCGCGCGCACGATCCCAGCCAGCGAGCATTCGTCGGTGATCGCCAGCGCCTCGTAGCCGCAATGCACCGCACGCTGGAACAACTGTTCGGCATCGGAGGCGCCGCGCAGGAACGAGAAATCCGACAGACAGTGCAATTCGGCGTAGGGCGGCGATCCGGCAGCGCGCGCATCGGGGGCGACGGCGTCGTTGGCCGCCTCGCGCAGCCGGTGCGCGACCGTCCAGGCCCGCGGCGGCTGGCCGCCGGGCGTATCGCGGTCGACGCCGTCGACCGTGCTCATCGCAGCGCTTCCGTGGGCGTTGGAATCGGCCTGCGCACGCTGGTCATGCGAACCACCCGTGCAGCATCCAGCCGTCGCGTTCGCCGACCGGCACGAAGGCCCAGGCGCGTTGCCCGTTCGAGGTCTCGACGCAGTAGTAGTCGCGGCGCGCGTCGCCATCGTCCCACCAGCCGCTTTCCAGCCGTTCGGGCCCGGACAGCACGCGCAGCCGCGGGTCGCGCAGGGGGACCGGCTCGGGCAACAGCCACGCCGGGCGCGGCGGCCGGGGCGGGGCGGGTTCGATGGTGATGTCGTCGCCGGACACCCGTCGCCAGGCGCGTTCGGGCCGTGGATCGCCGGCCGGGGCGACGCGATGCACGGCGTCGTCGCCCAGCCGCGCGCGCAGGCGCTCACGCAGCTGCGGCCAGTCCACGGCCTGCTGCGGACGCGGATCGAACAGGTCGCGGCTGGCTGGCACGAATGGCGGCAACTGGTGGGCGACCAGACCCAGCGCGACGACCGGGCGGTCGACCCCGGTGCGCTCGAGCCGGCTGCGTGCCAGTTCGAACAGCAGCGCCGGGTCGCGCTCGGGCGCGAGCAGACCGACCTCTACCTCGGTGCGGCCGCTGGCGTGCTCGAGCCGCAGCGTGAAGCGCTGCACGCCACCGTCGCGGATCGACAGATAGGTCGCCAGATCGCCGGTCAGCCGGCGCAGCGGGAACAGCAGCGCGGTATGGCTCTCGACCTCGTAGCCCAGCTCGACGCGGGCATCGAAGCGGTCGGGCGGGGCGTAGCAGTCGAGCGGGTCGTCGACGTCGCCGTAGAGCCGATCGAGATGGTCGAGCACCGCGATCCCGCAACGGCGTCGCAGCGCATCGCGCGGCAGGCCGCGCACGTCGGCCAGGTGGCGCAGGCCCATGCGGTGCAGCCGCTCGCCGGCATCGTCGGGCAGCGCCGCGCGCCGGATCGGCGCGCGGTCGAGCAGGGCCCGCAGCGCGCCCGGTTCGGTCACCGCCAGGCCGTCGCGCAGCCCGGCGAGCACGCGCGCCGCACGCGGTGTCGGCGCCAGCGCGATGCGGTGCCGGAAGCCGAGCGTGTCGAGCTCCTGACGCAGCCGATGTTCGAATGTCGGCCAGGGCCCGAACAGGCGGAAGCTCGCCTGAGCCTCGAGCACGATCGCACGCGGCCACTGCGCGCTGACCAGCGAACTGTGGCGATAGGCCCAGGCGGCGAGGAAGCGCTGGCAGCGCGCTTCGGCCCCGGCGTCGTGATCGACGGTGCGCACGTCGGCCAGCAGTGCATGCGCGGCCGACAGCCGCATGCCGGATTTCAGGCCGGCGGCAGCGGCGGCGGCGTTGACCGCGTGCAGGCGCCGCAACTGCGCCGGGCCTTCGACCAGCGCCAGCGGGGCGTCGGGATCGTCGAGACGGCGCAGGACGGCGTCGAGCGCCAGTTGCGGCAGCAGCAGACAGGTCCAGAGCATGGTGGGCTCACGCCTGTGCGCGGGCGAGGGCGTGCGACCGGCGCCCCGAAAGCCGACGGGCAGACGGCCGCGCGGTCGGGACTGCGCTGCATGCGGACGGGCGTGGCGGCATCAGTGGGCCAGCCGGATCGGGCGCGCCGGCGGCTGCGCGCCACGGCATTTGCGCACCTGCCAGGCGTCGTCGGCGGGCAGGTATTCCAGCCGCAGTGCGGCCGGGGAGGCGTTGACCGCGTGCCGACGGTCGCGCACCGCGAAGGCGCAGCAGTCGCCGGCATCGGCCGCGACCTGCAACCGGCGCAGTGCACGGTCGTCCGCCGTCCGTGGCCAGCCCAGCACCGCCGCGCAGGCGCCGCTGCGCAGGCACTGCTCGAAGGCCCACAGGGCATCGCGCGGTGGCGCGACCACGATCTCCAGCCGGGCCAGGTCGACACCGCCGGCCTGCCAGGCCGGCGCATAGGCGACGTAGGGCGGATCGACCAATACCACCCGCCCGCCGGTGGCGGTCATGCGCGCCAGCGCCGGCAGCAGCAACGCGATCTCGCCGACGCCATCGGCCGGCAGCAGCAGTTCGGTCAGCGCACCGCGCGGCCAGCCGCGGTCGGGCAGCACCGCATCGAGTGCGGCCATGCCGGTCGGCTCGCCATCGCCGGCCGTCGCCGTTCCGCGGCCGGCGTGCCAGACCGTGCGCGCGGCCAGCAAGGCGTCCAGGGGCAGGACCTGGCCCATCAGCCCTGCCGCACCAGTCCGCAGAACAGGCCCTCAATCGCGAAGTCGGCGCCCGGCGGCACCACGATCGGCGCATACGCCGGGTTGCGCGGCAGCAGGCGGATGCCGTCAGCGCCCCGCTGCAGCCGCTTGATGGTCAGTTCGCCATCGAGCCGGGCGACCACCGTCTGCCCATCGCGGGCATCGGCGCTGCGGTGCACGCCGACCAGGTCGCCGTCGAGGATGCCATCGTCGATCATCGAGTCGCCCTGCACCTGCAGCAGGTAGTCGGGCCGCAGCGAGAACACGCCGCGGTCGAGCCACAGCTGGCGGTCGAGTCGAATATCGGCGCCGATCGGCACGCCGGCCGCGACCCGGCCCAGCACCGGCAGCGCCAGCAACGGCGGGCGCGCGTCCTCGCCGGGCAGGCTCAGGCCGCGCTTGTGATGTGGATGTGCCTCCAGCAAGCCGACGGCGGTGAGCGCCTGGACATGCTTGTGCGCGGCGCTGCGCGAGGCGAAACCGAAGTGCGCGGCGATCTCGGCCAGGCTCGGCGGCCGGCCGGCACGGATCCGGTCGCGGACGAAGGCCAGCACGGCGGCGCGTTGGGGAGGAAGAGAGTGCATGGTGTACATTTGTACACCTTCCGCCCCCCGTTGGCGAGAGGGCAGGACCCCCGCCCGCGCGCCGCCGGCAAAACCGGGGTCAGAGTGCAATTTTTGCAAGGTGAAATTGCACTCTGACCCCGGTTTTTCTGATTTCCGACGAAGCCTCTTTTTCACCCGCTGGCCATTGCGCCGGTCCTATGGTCGGGGCCCACTGCGGCACGCAGCCCCGTCACCGGAACCCGGCGCCATGGCGCGCAAGAAGACCCTCAAGCTGGCCACGTTCAACGTCAATGGCATCGGCAAGCGGCTGCCGCAGTTGCTGGCCTGGCTGGAGGCGGCGCGCCCGGACATCGTCGCGCTGCAGGAACTCAAGGCTGCCGATGCCGCGTTCCCGGCCCAGGCGCTGGAAGCGGCCGGCTATGGGGCGATCTGGCAGGGGCAGCGGGCCTGGAACGGCGTCGCGCTGCTCGGTCGCGATACGGTGCCGGTCGAGAGCCGGCGCGGCCTGCCTGGCGATCCGGACGATGCGCAGAGCCGCTACATCGAGGCGGCGGTGCACGGCATCGTGGTCGGCGCGCTGTACCTGCCCAACGGCAATCCGCAGCCCGGCCCCAAGTTCGACTACAAGCTCGCGTGGATGCAGCGGCTGGCCAAGCATGCGCGCACGCTGGTCGGGCTGGCGCATCCGGTGGTGCTGATGGGCGACTACAACGTCATCCCGACCGATGCGGATGTCTACGATGCCAAGGCCTGGCGCAAGGACGCGCTGATCCAGCCCGAGGTGCGGGACGCCTTCGAGCGGCTGCTGGCGCAGGGCTGGATCGATGCGCTGCGTCAGGTGCTCGGCGATCAGGCGCAGGTCTACACGTTCTGGGACCATTTCCGGCAGCACGCCGAGCGCGACCGCGGCCTGCGCATCGACCATCTGCTGGTCAACGCGGCGCTGGCCGAGCGGGTGCGCAAGGCGGGCGTGGATCGCTGGCTGCGGCTCGAACCCGGCGCCAGCGACCATGCGCCGACCTGGATCGAGGTCGCGGCCGTCTGACGCGGTTCACGCACGGCCCACATCCACGGCGGGAAGGTGGCGCCACCGCAGCCTTTGGAGACCACCATGTCGGACGACAAGCGCAAGACCGGCGCCGCCGATCGCGATCGCATCAACGTCGACGAAGATGACGAGCTTCGCTATTGGACCCAGGCGCTGGATGTCACGCCCGAGCAGTTGCGCGAAGCGGTCGCGGCCGTGGGGCCGATGGCCGCGGATGTGCGTCGCCACCTGGGCAAATAGCGCGTAACGCCAGGCGACCGGGCGCGCCAGGTGTCAGAACGACGAAGGGTTGGACGGCGGACCGTCCAACCCTTCGTGTTCGAACCGGGAATGACTTGGTGGAGCGGAGGAGGATCGAACTCCCGACCTTCGCATTGCGAACGCGACGCTCTCCCAGCTGAGCTACCGCCCCACGATGGGCGCAATTATACGGAGCGTTCGACCAAGCCGCCAGCCTTTTCTAGCAACGGCGCGAGCGTGGGTTCGAGCTGGGCACGGCGCCAACCCGACAACGCGCCGGGCCAGTCGGCGCCTTCGACCAAGGCTTCGAGCCACTTGCGCGAAGCGAGCACGCCATCGGGCAGGCCGAGTTCGGCGCTGCGTGCGGCCACCGCCTGTTGCAGTTGTTTCAGGCGCTTGCGGTCGGGCTCCTCGGCGCGTGCGATCGGCGCCTCGGCCTCGTCGAGCAGTTCGGTGTTCAGCGCGTCCCAGATCGCGGCGCCGAGTTTGCGCGGGGCCTTGGGATGGGCGTCGAGCCGGCGCTGCAGCGCGGCCGGATCGACCGGCGGGTCGCGAGCGAGCAGCGTCGCCAGTTCGTTGTCGAGAATCCAACTGCGTGGCCGGTCGTGACTGCGGGCGTAGTGCTCGCGCCAGCGCAGCAGGCGCAGCAGGCGGCGCTGCGCGTCGGCATCCAGAAACAGCCCGGTGCGACCGCCCAGTTGCGGCCAGCGCTCGCCTTCCATGTTGCCGGCCGTTGCCACCAGCCGCGCGCAGTCCTCCTGCAGCCAGGCCTCGCGGCCGAGCGCCGCGATCTTCGCGGCCAGCGTTTCGTGCAGCGCGAACAGGTGCTCGACATCGTCGGCGGCGTATTCGAGCTGGGTCGGCGACAGCGGCCGCCGCAGCCAGTCCGAGCGGGTTTCGCCCTTGGGCAGCGCGATGCCGAGCGTGTCCTGCACCAGCCGCTGGTAGCCCATGCCCGAACCGGTGCCGGCCAGCGCCGCGGCGATCTGGGTGTCGAACAGCGGCGCCGGCGCCACGCCGCAGGCATGGCCCAGCGCGACCAGGTCCTCGCTGGCGCTGTGCATGATCTTGACGATGGCCGGGTCGGCCAGCAGCGGGCGCAGCGCCTCGAGCATGCCGGGCACCAGCGGGTCGACCAGCAGCACATCGATGCCGCCATCGTCGCGCTCGAGCGCGACCTGCACCAGGGCCAGCTGGGGCCAGAACGTCCGCTCGCGGATGAATTCAGTGTCGAGCCCGACGCGGACGGAGGCCGCCTGGAGTCGGGACTGGAGAATCGCCGGATCGTCGATCCAGCAGGCATTGGAAGAGGGCATGCGCGACAGCCTAACGGCGGCATGCGGGGGCGGCAATCGTGAAGCCGGCGCATCGTCGCCTCGGCTGCGATCGATTAATCTGACGCGATGCGGTCATGGGAGCCAGCGTTGCGCGCAGTCGTCGTGGTCGGAGTGCTGGGCGCGTTGCTGCTGCTGGGCAGCGGCTGTGACGGCGACGCCCGCAGCGAAAAGGCCTCAGGCGGCGACGGCAGCGTGACCATCAGCGGCGACGACCGGATCGCCGGTGAGCTCAACTGGCAGCCGCCACCGGTCACGATCGCCCCCGAGGCCGTCGACGAAGCCCGCAAGCGCGCGGCCGATGCGCTGGCCGCAGACGACCTGTACGCGACCGCCGACTCGGCGATCCCGCTGTATCTGGCCCTGCAGCAAGTGCCCGGTCACGCGCGCGCGGCGCGCGCCGCGCTGCGCCGGGCCCAGGCCAAGCTGCTCGCACTGGGCGATCGTGCGCTGGACGAGGCCGACAACCGCGATTCGATCGCCGGCCTGCGCGCCGCGCACGAGTTTGCCGCGGTCGCGCGCTACCTCGCTGCCGACGACGAGGCCGTGGTCCGGTACCTGGAGCGCGTCGACGAGAGCGATCGGCTGTGGGACCTCAACCGCGAGGCCGAGCGCGCACTCGCCGCCGGCGAACTGGGCGAGGAGGGCGGCGGCGCATTGGCGGGTTTCCGCGAGGCGGCGGCGTTGCGACCCGGCCAGCCGCGCGCGCTACAAGGCCTGGCCGCGGTCGAGAGCGCGCTGATCCGGCGCGCCGAGGACGCCGGCACACAGGGCGATTTCCGTACCGCCGCGCGCTGGCTGGCCTACGCCACGACCGTCCGGCCCGGCTTTGCGACCGTGCCCGATGCCGAGCGGCGCATCGCGCACATGCGCGCGGTGCGCATCCAGCGGCTGCGCGATGCCGGCGTGGAGGCGCTGCCGAAGATCAATGGCGTTGCGACCGCGCGCGCGCGACTGGCCGAGATCCTGGCGATCGCCTCGCCGGGCGACCCGGTGGCGCTGGACCTGCGCGAGCGCATCGATCGGGCGGTCCACTACGGCGACTTCCGGCCCGGCCAGGTATTCACCGATGCGCTGGAAGGCGGGGCGCGCGGGCCGCAACTGGTCGTACTGCCGCACGGCGGCTTCATGATGGGCGCACTGCCCGGCGACGAGACCGCCGACGACAACGAAAAGCCGCGCCATGCGGTCCGGTTCGAGCGGGGCTTTGCGATGGGCGTGCGCGAAGTGAGCGTGGCCGAATTCCGGCGCTTCATCGAGGCGACCGGCTACCAGACCCGGGCCATGCGCCGCGGCTTTTCGATGGTCTACGACGAGCGCACCGGCAACTTCCTGCGTCGCAGCAACGTCGACTGGCGCTCGGACTATGTCGGTCGCCCAGCCGGCGACACCATGCCGGTGCTGCATGTCAGCGCCAAGGACGCGCAGGCCTATGTCGACTGGTTGTCGGCACAGAGCGGGCAGCGCTACCGGCTGCCGAGCGAGGCCGAGTTCGAGTACGCGTATCGCGCCGGCACCAGCGAGCGCTGGCCGTGGGGCGAAGGCACGCCGCCGCCCGAGGCCGGCAACGTCACCGGCGCCCTCGACCGTTCGCCCTCGGGGCGGACTTGGGGCAATGCGTTCGCCGATTACGGCGACGGCTACTGGGGGCCGGCCCCGGTCGCCAGCTTCCCACCCAATCGCTGGGGGGTGTACGACCTGGCCGGCAATGTCAGCGAATGGATGGCCGATTGCTGGCATGCGACCTACCGCCGGGCGCCGGAAGACGGCTCGGCCTGGGTCAATCCGGGCTGCCGCGACCAGGTGATCCGGGGGGGCTCTTGGGCGAGCTCGCCGGCCCAGACCCGCGCCAGTTGGCGGGCACTCGCCTCCGTCGACACGACCAATGCCAGAATCGGCTTCCGCGTCGTCCGCGACCTTTGACCGCCGCCGGCCTTTCCGGTACTGGAGAACGAGATGAGACAGGATCCCTTCGGTGGCAGCCGGCAGCAGCCCGGGCGTGCGCCGCGTCGCGGCTTCAACCTGCGGTGGGTGATCCTGCTGCTGTTCGGGCTCTACGGCGCGTACTACTACATCTCCAACCGCTCGGTCGATCCGGTCACCGGGGAGACGGTGTTGATCGACCGCGGCCTGAGCGTCGACGACGAGAAGGCGCTCGGCCTGCAGGCCTACGAGGAGATTCTGGGCCAGGAGCGTGCGGTCGCGCCCGACAGCCCGGTTGCCCGCGACGTGCGCGCGATCGCCGATCGGTTGATCGCCAAGGTCGGGGTGGTCGAGGCCGAGTTGGCGCGCGAGAACGGACTGGCGCCGACGCGCTTTTCCGAGACCTTCGACTGGGAGGTCAATGTCATCGAGTCCGACCAGGCCAACGCCTTCTGCCTGCCCGGCGGCAAGATGGCGGTCTACACCGGGCTGGTGCCGGTGGCGCAGACCGCCGATGCGATGGCGGTGGTGATGGGACACGAGATCGCGCATGCGCTGCTGCGCCACGGCGCCCAGCGCATGGCCCAGCAGCGGCTGACCCAGATCGGCCAGACCGCCGGCGCGATGAGCGGGATGGATCCCCAGCAACAGCAGATGGTCATGGCGGCCATGGGCTACGGCTATCTGCTGCCCTATGCGCGCAAGCACGAGACCGAAGCCGATGCGGTCGGGCTGATGCTTGCCGCGGCAGCGTGCTTCGATCCGCGCGAAGCGGTGCCGCTGTGGCAACGCATGGGCGAGGCCAGCGGCGGACAGGCGCCGCCGGAGTTCTCGTCGACCCACCCCAATCCCGGCACCCGCATCCAGACCCTGGAGGGGCTGATGCCCAAGGCGCTCGAGTACCGCGCGAAGTTCTGCGAGGACGCACAGACCGCCACCCGCTGACCGTGCGCGGCCGGGCGCCTCAGAAGCTCATGAACAAGCCGCCGTTGACCGGCAGGTTGACGCCGGTGATGTAGCCGGCATCGTCGGCCGCCAGGAACGCGACCGCACGGGCGATGTCGTCGGGCTGGCCGACGCGGCCCACCGGCACGCTGGCGACGGTGCGCGCGAGCACCTCAGGCGGCATCGCCGCGGTCATCGGTGTGGCGACGTAGCCGGGCGACAGGCTGTTGACGGTGACGCCCTTGGCGGCGACCTCGCGTGCGAGCGCCATCGTGAATCCGTGCAACCCGGCTTTCGCCGCGGCGTAGTTGGTCTGGCCGAAATTGCCGGTCTGGCCACTGACCGAACCGATGTTGACGATGCGCCCGAAGCCGCGCGTCGCCATGCCCTCGACCGCATGGCGGCAGAGGTTGAACACGCTGCCCAGGTCGATGTGCAGCACTTCGTCCCACTGCGTACGCGTCATCTTGCGCAGGGTGGCGTCGCGGGTGATGCCGGCGGCATTGACCAGGATGTCGAGCCGGCCATGCCGTGCTTCGATGTCGGCGACTGCCGCCGCGCAGGCGTCGAAGTCGCCGACGTCCAGCGCCAGCGTCTCGATCTGCGTCGGCAGCGGGTCGAGACCGGTCTGGCGCCGCGCAGGATCGCGAGGCAGGTCGGCGGCGACCACGCGGCAGCCAGCGGCGGCCAGACGCATGCAGATCGCGCGGCCGATGCCGCCCAGGCCGCCGGTGACCAGCGCGATTCGAGGGGGTGAGTTCATGCGGGAGGGCGCCCGGTCGGGCACGGACACGGTGCGTCGGCTCAGCGGCCGCGCTTGTCGCCCGGACGATCGGTGTGGACGCCGCCGGTCATGGTCTTCTGGAATTCCTTCCACATTTCCAGATTGCGCTCGGTGAGCTGGTTCATCATCGCCCACGGCGTCTGCCCGAGCAGGCCACCCATCTGCTGGCGGAACTGCTGCTGCTGGTCGAGGAAGACCTGCATCGAGCGTTCCAGGTAGCTGCCCATGAATCCCTGCATCGAATCGCCGTAGAAGCGGATGATCTGGCTCAGCAGCTGGGTCGAGAGCACGGGTTCGCCGTCCGACTCCTGGTCGGAGATGATCTGCAACAGGACCGAGCGGGTCAGATCCTCGCCGCTCTTGGCATCCCGCACCTCGAAGTTCTCGCCGTCGACGATGAGTTGGCGCACGTCCTCGATGGTGATGTAGCTGGAGATTTCCGTATCGTAGAGCCGACGGTTGGGGTACTTCTTGATGATGCGCGTGGCGCCCATGAAGCCGGTACTCAAGTCTTTGATGCCGCGCAGCATGGCGCAGCGGGGAAGGGGGCGCAACTGGAACAAGGCATGAATGCGGCCGGCGGCAACGCGCTGCAGACCGTTCGCCGCGGTATGGACGCGCGGCGCGGTCGCCCCCTCACCACCCCATGTGGTGGCCACCGTTGATGTCGAGGTTGGAGCCAGTGATCCACGACGCTTCCTCGGCCACCAGGAAGTTGACCGCGTAGGCGATCTCCTCCGGGCGTCCCAGCCGCCCGGTCGGGATGTCGGCGGCGATCTTGGCGCGCACCTCCTCGGGCACCGCCATCACCATGTCGGTGGCGACGTAGCCGGGCGAGACCGTGTTGACGGTGATACCGAGCTTGGCGTTCTCGCGCGCGAGCGAAATCGTGAAGCCGTGCATGCCGGCCTTGGCCGCGGCGTAGTTGGCCTGGCCGTACTGCCCCTTGAGGCCGTTGATCGAGCTGATCTGGATGATCCGGCCCCACTTGCGCTCGCGCATGCCCTCGATCACCGGACGGGTGACGTTGTAGACCGAGTTGAGATTGGTGCCGATGACGTCCTGCCACTGCTGCGGTTGCATCTTGTGGAACGTGCCGTCGCGGGTGATGCCGGCGTTGTTGATCAGGATATCGATAGGCCCGAGCTGGGACTCCAGCTCGCGCACCATGCGCTCGGCCTCGACGTGGTCGGACACATCCCCGGCCGCGATCGCGACCTCGTAGCCGGCCTCGCGCAACTGCCGCTGCCAGGCTTGCGCTTTTTCGGCGTTGCGGTAGTTGGTGGCGACGCGATAGCCGCTGTCGGCCAGGCGCCTGACGATGGCCGTGCCGATACCGCCGGTGCCGCCGGTGACCAATGCCACGCGTGCGCTCATTGCCGCCCTCCCATTGCGATGCAGGCGTCGCCCCCATGGCGACGACAAGCCAGTCTAGCCATGCTGACAAGCGCGTCCAGTGTGCGATGCACCAACCGGATCGACGATCGGAATGCGCGCCGGATCGAAGCACTCGAGCGCGCGCGCGCGCCAGGCCTGCACGCTGTCGGCCGCGAGCGGCGATTGCCCCAGCGCCTGCCAGGCCGCGCGCAGGGCGGGCAGAGGAGCGGCCGGGTCGGGCGCCTCCGCGCCGAGAGACTTGGACAGCTTGCGCCCGGTGGCGTCGCGCAGCAGCGGCAGGTGCGCGTGGCGCGGGATGGGCAGCCCGAGCCGCTGCTGGAGCAGGATCTGCCGTGGTGTGGAATCGAGCAGGTCGGCGCCGCGGACCACGTCGGTGATGCCCTGGTCGGCATCGTCGACGACCACCGCCAACTGGTAGGCCCACAGTCCGTCGGCCCGGCGCAGCACGAAATCGCCGACCTCCGTCCACAGGTCCTGTTCGATCCGGCCGCGCAGCGCATCGTCGAACGCGATCTGCGTACCCGGCGGCACGCGCAGGCGGATCGCCGGGTCCGGGCGCGGGCGGGGTGCGACGCAACGACCGCGATGGATCCCGCCGGCCGCCGCCAGCGTGCTGCGGGTGCAGTGGCAGACGAACGCATGGCCGTCGGCCAGCAGCCGGTCGAGCGCCGCCTGGTACAGGGCCTCGCGGGCACTCTGGCGCACGACCTCGCCGTCCCAGTCCAGACCGCAGGCGCGCAGCATCGCCAACTGGGCGTCGGCCGCGCCGGCGACCTCGCGTGGCCGGTCCACATCCTCGATCCGCACCCGCCACTGTCCACCGCTGCGGCGCGCCATCAGCCAGCTGCCGAGCGCGGCGACCAGCGACCCGGCATGCAGGGGCCCGGTCGGGGACGGCGCAAAGCGGCCGCAAGGGGGAAGGGCAGAAGGCGACATCGCGCCGGAACTGTCTCGAACATGAACTGTCACGGGGCGCACACTGTGGCATCGCGGCCCGTGAATTGAAATCATGGGGGCGCGTGCGCAAATTCTTCGCACACATTCCGATTCCCGCCAGACGCAGGCAGACCTCAAAAAGGCCCCCGATGCTCAAGCGCTACGCCCTCCTCATCGCCACCAACTTCGCCGTGCTGGCCCTGGTCAGCATCGTCATGGCCGTGCTCGGCATCAATCCTTCGACCTATGCCGGGTTGCTGGTGTTCGCCGCGCTGTTCGGATTCGGCGGTGCGTTCTTCACGCTGGCGATCTCCAAATGGTCAGCCAAGCGCTTCACCGGTGCCCAGGTGATTACCGAGCCGCGCAACGAGGCCGAGCGTTGGCTGCTGACGACCGTGCAGCGGCAGGCGCAGATGGCCGGTATCGGCATGCCCGAGGTCGCGATCTACGACGCGCCGGAGATCAACGCGTTCGCCACCGGCGCCCGCCGCGACGCCTCGCTGGTGGCGGTATCGACCGGCTTGCTGCGCGCGATGACGCGCGAAGAGGCCGAGGCGGTGTTGGCGCACGAGGTCAGCCACGTCGCCAATGGCGACATGGTGACGATGACGCTGCTGCAGGGCGTGCTCAACACCTTCGTGATCTTCCTGGCCCGCGTGGTCGGCCGTGCGATCGACGGCTACCTGAGCGGCGGCCGCGACAACGGCGGTGGTGGCATTGCCTATTTCGCGATCGTGTTCGTGCTCGACATGATCTTCGGTCTGTTCGCGTCGATGATCGCGATGTGGTTCTCGCGCCATCGCGAGTTCCGCGCCGATGCCGGCGGTGCCCAGTTGGCGGGTCGCGAGAAGATGATCGCCGCGCTCGAGCGGCTGGCGCAGACCTATGGCGAGAGCACGCTGCCCAAGCAGGTCGCTGCGTTCGGCATCAGCGGCGGCGTCGGCGGTGGCCTCAAGCGCCTGCTGATGAGCCATCCGCCGCTCGAGGAGCGCATCACCGCGCTGCGCAACGCCAACCTCGACGGCAGCAGCGTCCGGCAGGGCGTGGTGGCCTGAGCCTCATGTGCTAGTGGAACGAAAAGCCCGCCTCTTCGGCGGGCTTTTTTTTGTGAGGTGCGGTGACCGACTTCTATTTCGGATGGGCATCGGCCGGCCGGAAGCCGCTCTCCCCTCGGCAGGTCCCGTGCGCGGTCCGGCCACGCGAAGCACGCGTGGCGTTCGCATGGATGCGCGGCATGCCGCGCACGCCATCCATGCTCACTCTGCCTTGACTCGGGCGCGGCCACCGGTGGCCAGTCCGCTGCCGAGATCGTTTGAGACGGAAAACCGGGGTCAGAGTGCAATTTCCCCCCGCCAATTTGCACTCTGACCCCGGTTTGTCATCCATGGATGGATGACCGAGCCGGTGAGCAGTCCCCGGCCGGCGCGACGCGCGTTCCGGAGAAGAATGCCCCTGATCGAGTGATCGAGTGGGCACAAGCCAGATTCCCCTGACGTCAGCCAAGCACCTTCGGAGCGCGGATTCGCGCCGCGTGGTGGCTACTCGAAGTCGTAGTGCATGCCCGGGCCGGCGGGTGCGAGGAAATTGCCTTGCACGTAGTCGATGCCGGCGGCGAAAAGGATCGACATGCTGGCCGCGTCCTGGACGAACTCGGCGATCGTGCGGATGCCGATCTGACGCGCACGCGCTGCGATCTCGCCGATGCGGGCCTGGTTGTCGGCGTTGGCTGGCAGGTCCTGAGTGAAACTGCGGTCGAGCTTGAGCAGATTCGGCTGCAGATGGCTCAGCAACTGGAACGAATCCAGCCCCGCGCCGAACTGCTCGAGCGCAAAGACGCAGTCGAGGCGGGCGACGTGGGCTGCGAAGGCCTGCGTCGCCTTGAGATGCGTGAATACCTTGGACTCGGGCAACTGCACGACCAGATACCGACCCGGCACTTGGTGATGGGCCAGTTGCTCGCCGATGAACGCCGCAAGCCCCGACGCCTCGAGCGACGCCTGGCTGACCTTCACCAATAGCGTCGTGGGGCGTCCCTCGTGCAGGCGCCGGGCGATTGCGGCGATCGCCCGGCCGACCACATAGCGGTCGATCTGGGCGAGCATGCCGTGGTCCTCGGCGATCTGCAGGAATGTGCCCGGCGCGACGAGTTCGCCGTCGCCGCTGTCGAGCCGCAGCAGGCATTCGTAGACCGGCGCGGTATCGCCCTGCAGGTTGATCACCGGCTGGTAGTGCAGCACAAACCCATCGTGGTCGAGCGCGGTGCGCAGCCGCGCGATCCACAACTGCAGCCGCTCCTGCTCCAGCCGGTCGGCAGCGCCCGGGTCGAACACCTCGCACTGGTCGCCACCGGCGCCGGAAGCCGACTCCAGTGCCTGCGTCGCGCGTGCCAGGACCTGGCCGACGTTGGCGCTGGTTTCGCCGATCTGGATGCCGCCGATGCTCAACGTCACCACGGTCGAGCGCGCGCCCACCTCGAACACATGATCGGCGAAGCCCGCTCGCAGGTGCTCGGCCAAGGCGGCGGTGGCGTGGTAGTCACCCTCGCGCAGCAGCACCGCGAAGGTCGTGCCGCCGTAACGCGCGGCGATCGCCGTCCCTTCGAGCAGCGACTCGAGCCGCGCGGCGACGGCCGCCAGCAGCTCGTCGGCATGGTCCAGGCCGATGTCGGCCAGCAGTTGCTGGTGGCGGTCGGGCTCGATCATCAGAAAACCGTGCCGCGATTGCCCGCGCGCAGCGTCGTCGACCGCGTCCTCGAGTTCGCGCAGGAACGCCGGCCGATTGAGCAGGCCCGTGACGTGGTCGCGCTGGCGCAGCGCTTCGAGCTCGTAGGCGAGCTCCGGATCGATCAACTCCCGGCGCCGGAACACGACCTGCAGGCAGGGTTCGCCCTCGTACTGGGCGGCCGTGAACTCCATGGCGGCCGGAAACGCCTGACCCTCCGCATCGCGGGCCTCGATCTCGTGGCGCAGCGGTGGCGGCTCGCCGCGGCTGAGCGACTTGAGCAGGGCCTTGAAGGCATCGACGTGCTGTGGCGCCACCATGTCCAGCAGCGAGACGCCTTCGATCTGCTGGAAGTCGCCGTAGCCGAACATTTCCAGGTAGGCCGCGTTGGCGCGGATGTGCATGCCCTCGTGGATGTAGGCGATGGGATCGCGCGAGGAGTCGATCAGCGCATCGCAGCGGCGTTCGCTTTCGCGGACCCGTGCCTCGAGCCGTCGCAGGTTGCGCCGCGCCTGGCGGTCGGCCCAGGCATCGCGCACCGCGGCCAGCAGTTGCTGCGGAGCGTGGCGCAACGCCACCGTGCGCGCGCCTCCGAGCACTGCGTCGACGAACGCGGCCTCGTCGAGCGCATCGACCAGCGCGATGACCGGGATGTCCTGGCCGCTGTCGGCGATGCATTGCATCGCCCGCGCGAAGGGCAGGGTGACCGCCGCCTGCGCGGCGATCGCCACGTCGATGACCTGGCCGGTCAGCATGTGGCCCAGCTCGTCGGAAGAGGCCGCCCGCAGCGGGCGCACGGCGATGCCGGCATTGCGCAACCCACTGACGACCGCCTCGGCATCCTCGACGCGTTCGTCGACAATCAGCAGGCGCAGCGCGGAATCGGCGTTGCTCTCTGGCATGCGGGTCTCCGGTGATGAGCGCCTTATGCCACGGGGGGCGCCAGGCGTCCATCCGAGGACTGGGTCAAGGCGCGCTTGGATGTGTCGCCGGCGACCTCGCGGACCAGCCGGGGCACCAGATAGCCCGACTGCCGGGCCACCAGCGCGGCGTGCAGCGCGAGCGCGGTCGCATCGTCGACCTCGAAGTGGGCCGCGCCGGCGACACGGTCGAGCTGATGGAGATAGTAGGGCAGCACACCGGCGTCGAGCCCGCGTTCGGCAAGTGCCGCCAGCGTCTCGACGCGATCGTTGACCCCCTTGAGCAGGACCGCCTGGTTGAGCAGCACTGCGCCGGTGGCGCGTAGGCGGCGCATCGCCGTATCGACATCGCCGTCGAACTCGTTGGCGTGGTTGGCGTGGACCACGATCACCAGCGGCCAGGGCAGTGCGGACAGCCAGTCGGTCAACTCAGCGTCGACCCGCTCGGGCAGCACGATCGGCAGGCGGGTGTGGATGCGCAGGCGACGCACATGAGGAATGCCGCGCAGCGCATCGGTCAGTTCGACGAGTTTGGCGGTCGACAGCGACAGCGGGTCGCCGCCCGACAGCAGGACCTCCTCGATCGAAGCGTCGTCGCGGATCGCCGCCAGTGCCGCGCCCCAGCCGCCGGCCGCCGCGGTTTCCTCGGCATACGGAAAGTGGCGACGGAAGCAGTAACGGCAATGCACCGCGCAGCTGCCGGTCGCCACCAGCAGCGCGCGGCCGGCGTACTTCTGGATCACGCCATGCCCAGCCTTGGCCGCGCCGTCGCCCACCGCGTCCAGGCCGAAGCCGGGCGCCGGGCGCAGTTCCGCATCCAGCGGCAGGACCTGGCGCAACAGCGGGTCGGAGGGGTCGCCGGGGCGCATCCGCGCCACGAAGCCGCGCGGGACCCGCAGGGGGAACTGGGTGGCCGCCTCGGGCGACAGGCCCAGCGCCTGGGGCTGCAGGCCGAGCAGGTCGAGCAACTCGCGCGGATCGCGCACGGCATCGCGCCAGAGCTGCTGCCAGCGGCGCGGCTGCGTCGGAAGGGGGGCTGCGGGTATCATGTGCGACTGCGATCCAATTCGAGCCGGCCGCGTGCACCGCTGCCGGGAAACCCCATAGTGTAGCCGCCGGCAACGCCGGCCCAGCAGGAGCGAGCGATGGCCAGTTATGGCATGAACGACGTCAAGAATGGCCAGAAGATCCTGGTCAACAACGAGCCCGCGGTCATCACCGACACCGAATACGTCAAGCCGGGCAAGGGCCAAGCGTTCACGCGCGTGAAGTACCGCCAGATCCGCACGGGCCGGGTGCAGGAAATCACGATGAAGAGCACCGACTCGGTCGAAGCGGCCGACGTGCTCGACACCGACATGCAGTACCTCTACAGCGACGGCGAGTACTGGCACTTCATGAACCCCGAATCGTTCGAGCAGGTGCAGGCCGACAAGGCCGGCATGGGCGGCGCGGAGAAGTGGCTCAAGGGCGAGGAAGAGTGCGTGGTGACGCTGTGGAACGGCACGCCGATCGCAGTCCAGCCGCCGAACTTCGTCGAGCTGCAGATCACCGAGACCGATCCGGGCGTGCGCGGCGACACCTCGGGCGGCGGCGGCAAGCCGGCGACTCTGGAGACGGGCGCGGTGGTCCGCGTGCCGCTGTTCGTCGGCCAGGAGGAAGTCATCAAGGTCGACACCCGGTCGGGCGAGTACGTCAGCCGCGTCAAGTGATCGACCCGCAGCGGCGCCGCCCGC
Source organism: Luteimonas sp. TWI596 (assembly GCF_039674105.1). Classification (NCBI taxonomy): domain Bacteria; kingdom Pseudomonadati; phylum Pseudomonadota; class Gammaproteobacteria; order Lysobacterales; family Lysobacteraceae; genus Luteimonas; species Luteimonas sp. TWI596. The sequence continues at coordinate 120,959 of NZ_JBDJMU010000004.1, read as the reverse complement.
AGGCGGCCTGCTGCGCGTCCACCATCGCCCGCGCGGCCGCGAACGCGCCGATCGCGCGCGGCGTCCACCGACGCTTCCTGCGTATCGATCGAGGCCCCGCATGACAGACAGTTCCGCTCCCCAGTCCATCGACCTGCTGATCGAGGCCGGGCACGTCGTGCCGGTCGAGCCGCACGCGGTCGTGCTCGACGACCATGCCGTCGCGATCCACCGCGGCGAGATCGTCGCGGTGCTGCCGACCGCTGAGGCCCGGCAGCGCTTCGCGCCGGCCCAGACCGTCCAGCGCCCGCACGCGGCGCTGCTGCCGGGCTTGGTCAACGCGCATACGCACAACCCGATGACGCTGCTGCGCGGGATCGCCGACGACCTGCCGCTCAAAGTCTGGCTGCAGCAGCACATCTGGCCGGTCGAGGGTGCGGTGATCGGCCCGGAGTTCGTCGCCGACGGCGTCACGCTGGCGTTGGCCGAGATGCTCCGCGGCGGCACCACGTGCGTCAACGAGAACTACTTCTTCCCCGATGTGCAGGCGGCGGTCTATCGCCAGCACGGGTTCCGGGCGCGCATCGGCTTGCCGGTCATCGATTTTCCGACCGCCTGGGCCAGCAGCGACGACGAGTATTTCGACCGCGCCGGCGAGGTCCACGATCAGTGGCGCGACGATCCGCTGATCGCGACCGCATTCGCGCCGCATGCGCCCTACACGGTCAACGACGCCAATTTCGAGCGCGTGCGGATGCTCGCCGACCAGCTCGATGTGCCAGTCCACCTGCACCTGCACGAGACCGCCCAGGAGGTCGAGCAGTCGCTGCAAGAGTACGGCCAGCGCCCGTTCGCCCGACTCGACCGGCTGGGCCTGATCAATGACCGCCTGATCGCGGTGCACATGACCCAGCTGACCGAAAGCGAGATCCACCTGTGCGCCGAGCGGGGCGTCAGCGTCGTGCATTGCCCCGAATCCAACCTCAAGCTCGCTTCGGGCTTCTGCCCGGCCTGCGCGCTCGAGCGCGCAGGCATCAACGTGGCGATCGGCACCGATGGCGTCGCCAGCAACAACGACCTGGACATGTTCGGCGAGACCCGCACCGCGGCGATCCTCGCCAAGGCCGTGGCCGGCGATGCGGCCGGGTTCGACGCGTTCACCGCACTGCGCGCGGCCACGCTCGGCGGCGCGCGCGCGATCGGCTTCGGCGACCGGATCGGCTCGATCGAGGTCGGCAAGCAGGCCGACCTGATCTGCGTCGACCTGTCGCCGATCGAGACCCAACCGCTGCATCATGTCGTCTCGCAACTGATCTACGCGACCGGGCGCCATCAGGTCAGCGATGTCTGGATCGCCGGGCAGCCCAAGCTGCGCGAGCGCGCACTGGTCGGATTCGACCTGGAGGCGATCGCCGCCAATGCCCGCCAGTGGCGGGACCGCATTTCCACGCTCCGCACCGGGGCATGACGAGGCCCGCATGAACGCCCGACACGAGAACTACGATCAGGCCGAGCTCGACAAGTTCGGCGCGCTGGCCAGCCGCTGGTGGGATGTCGACGGGCCGCAGCGCCCGCTGCATGCGCTCAATCCGGCCCGGCTCGAGTACGTGCGCGCCCGCGCCCGGCTCGATGGCGCCGACGTGCTCGATGTCGGCTGCGGCGGTGGCCTGCTGAGCGAGGCCATGGCCCGGGTCGGCGGCAAGGTGACCGGTATCGATCTGGCTGAGGATCTCGTCAAGGTCGCACGCCTGCACGGATTGGAAACCGGCATCCAGGCCGACTATCGCGTGCAGTCGGTGGAGGCGCTGGCCGCCGAGCGTCCCGGCAGCTACGACGTCGTGACCTGCATGGAAATGCTCGAGCACGTGCCCGACCCGGCGGCGATCCTGCAGGCCTGCGCAACGCTGCTGCGCCCCGGCGGGCACCTGTTCGTGTCCACGCTCAATCGCACCCCGGCCGCATTCGCGTTGGCGATCGTCGGCGCCGAGTATGTCGCCCGGCTGCTGCCGCGCGGCACGCACCGCTACGAAAGTTTCATCCGCCCGTCCGAGCTTGCCGGCTGGCTGCGCGAGGCCGATCTGCGGCTCGAGGATGTCAGCGGGCTGATGTACGAGCCCTGGCGCAATGCCGCCCGGCTGGTCCGCCGGACCGACATCAACTACGTCGCCTGGGCGCGGAAGCCGGCGTGAGCGGCGCGACGACTACGCAGGTCACGATGGCGTTCCCGGCCGGCGCGCTGTTCGATCTGGACGGCACCTTGCTCGACAGCGCCCCCGACATGCTGGCAACGGTCAACCGGATGCTTGGCGCGCGTGGCCGCCCGCCGCTGGCGCTGGCCGACATCCGCCCGGTGGTCTCGCGCGGCGCGCGGGCGATGGCCGCTGTCGCGTTCCCCGAACTCGATGCCGAGGGCGTGCTTGCCCTGGTGCCGGAGTTCCTGACCGTCTACGGCGAGGAACTGGGCCGGCACAGCCGCCCGTTCGATGGCGTGGAGGCCATGCTGGCTGCGCTCGAGGCCGCCGGCACGCGCTGGGGCATCGTCACCAACAAGCCTGAAGCGCTCGCACAACGCATCCTGCCGCAGCTTGGCTGGCAGGACCGCTGCGCGGTGCTGATCGGCGGCGACACCCTGGCCGAGCGCAAGCCGCATCCGTTGCCGCTGCTGCACGCCGCCGCGGCCATCGGTATCCCAGCACGCGACTGCGTCTACGTCGGCGACGACGCGCGCGACATCCTCGCCGCGCGTGCGGCCGACATGCCGTCGATCGTCGCGCTGTGGGGCTATCGGCTGGACGATGACGATCCGATCGCCTGGCAGGGCGATACGATGCTCGATACGCCCGAGGCCCTGTCGCAGCCCGCTGCCTGGCCGCGTCCGGCATGAGCGCGTCGCCGCACGACGATGATTTCCTGGCCAAGTGGCAGGCCCGGTGGCCGGAATGGCGCATCGGCCTGGCCTTCGTCGCTCCGGAGCTGCGTGAGCGCACGCAGGCCTGGTTCGCGTTGCTCGACGAGTTCGGGGAGGCCGCCTGGGGCGGCAGCGATCCCACGCCCGGCCTGGCCAAGCTGGCCTGGTGGCAGGAGGAACTGCAGGGCTGGGAGAAGGGCGCGCGTCGGCATCCACTGGCGGTGCACCTGCAACGGCATGCCGCGCCCTGGGGCACGCTGGCGCTCGCACTGCGGCTGCTGCCGGCCACGCGCGATGCCGCCCCCGAGCCGGCCGCCCACCTGGAGCGGTTGCACGACCTCGCCTTGGCCGTGGCCGCCTGTGAGATGGCGTTGTTCGGCGACGACAGCCGCGACAGCGGGGACGGGCGCATCACCGCCTCGCCGCTGCTGGCGCCGCAGGCGATGCTGCGCGGCGACCAGTCGCTGGCCGCACGGCTGCTCGCGCGCTGGCCGCAGCGCGACGGCGGGACCCGGCCGCGCCGGATCGGCAATGCAATCATCGCCGCTCGCCTGCGGCCACTGGCGCGGCACGGACAGTTGCGCCCGACCAACGGACTGGCCGTGCTCTGGCTGGGTTGGCGCGCGGCCCGCGGCTGAGCCACGCGGGCTCGCGCGACACGCTGCGTTGCAGGGCACGGACCCGGAGAGCCGTTAAACTGCGTGGCCCACGCCCGTCCGGGCGTCGTCCCGTCCCCCCGCGAGCGCAGCCTTGAGCGATTCAGTCCGTCCTCCCGTTCTTCCCGATGTCGCCGGCGACCAGGCCCAGGCGGCGCGTCTGCTCGATTGGGTGGGCATGGCGGAGATCGCGTTGCCGTTGCGCGTCGAGGACGGGGATGGGCAAGCGGTGACCGTGCCGGCGCGTGCCGATATCGGCGTGAATCTGATCGATCCCGATGCACGCGGCATCCACATGTCGCGGCTGTATCTGCACCTGCAGGACGCGTTGGCGCGCGAGACGCTCGGGCGCGATACGCTCGCACGCGTGCTGGCCGATTGCATCGACTCCCAGCGCGGCCTGGCCGATCGTGTGCACCTGACGCTGAAGTACGGCCAGTTGCTGCGCCGTCGTGCCCTGGCCAGCGATCACAGCGGCTGGAAGACCTATCCGATCGAACTCGATGCGGTGCTGGGCCCCGACGGCCTGGCACTCACGCTGACGCTCTCGGTCGAGTACTCCAGCACATGCCCGGCCTCGGCGGCGCTGTCGCGCCAGCTCAACGCGGCCCGGTTCGCTGCTGACTTCGCCGGCAGCGCGCCGAGCTTCGACGCCGTGCACGACTGGCTGGCCTCGCCGCGCGGCCTGGCGGCGACGCCGCATGCCCAGCGCAGCCGCGCGACAGTGCGCCTGCGGCTGTCGCCCGATGTCGATGCGTTGCCGGTCCTGTCGCTGATCGATGCACTCGAACTCGCGCTCGGCACCCCGGTCCAGACCGCGGTCAAGCGCGAGGACGAGCAGGCGTTCGCTGCGCTCAACGCCGAGCATCTGATGTTCTGCGAGGACGCTGCCCGCCGCGTCGCTGCGGTGCTCAGCGCCGATCCGCGCGTGGCACGGTTCGAAGCGACCGTCGCCCATTTCGAAAGCCTGCACGCGCACGACGCGGTGGCACGCGTCAGCGGCTGACTGCCCACCGCCACGATGGAGGAGTCCCTTCGTTTTGCGGCCTGCCGCCGCAACGAAGAGAGGCGGCCGAAGCTGCCCTTTTTCTAGGTGCCGGTCCCAGGCCCGCTCAGAACTGCAGCGAGAGCCGGGCGTTGGCGCCGTGGTCGCGCGTCAATCGGTGCCCCTGGGGCGTGGTGACGTCGGCCTCGGTCACAGAGCGCGGAAGGGGCGGCTTCGACGCGCACCCGGCAACCGTGGGGGCGGCGAGAAGAGTCAGCAAGAGGATGTGGGATGCGGCCATCGTGCGTAGCAGTCTATCCAAGCGCGCGCCTGCGACCATTTACGCGCCGACCCTGACGAACGCGCCGCCGCGCGTGGGGAGGGCGAACGACGTGGGCAACTACCCTCAGCGTTCCAACACCAGTTGGGGATCGATCCGAACATCGAACCGCGCCTCCATGATCACAACGTGCCGACCCTGACGAACGCGCCGCCGCGCGGGGGAGGGCGAACGACGTGGGCAACTACCCTCAGCGTTCCAACACCAGCTGGGGATCGATCCGAACATCGAACCGCGCCTCCATGATCCCAACGCGCCGACCCTGACGAACGCGCCGCCGCGCGTGGGGAGGGAGAGCGACGTGGGCAACTGCCCTCAGCGTTCCAACACCAGCTGGGGATCGATCCGAACATCGAACCGCGCCTCCATGATCACAACATACCGACCCTGACGAACGCGCCGCCGCGCGGGGGGAGGGCGAACGACGTGGGCAACTACCCTCAGCGTTCCAACACCAGTTGGGGATCGATCCGAACGTCGAGCCAATTCATCCCCCAATGCAAATGCGGCCCCGTCGCACGCCCGGTCGCACCGACCGCGCCGATCACCTGGCCCTGTTCGACGCGGTCGCCGACCTTGGCATCGAGCCGCGAGAGATGCAGGAAATTCGAGCTCACGCCATGGCCGTGGTCGAGCAGCAGCGTACCGCCGGTCAGATACAGATCTGGCGCAGCGAACGTCACGATGCCGGCGGCGGGCGCCTTGACCGGCGTGCCGGTCGGTGCGGCGATGTCCATGCCCGAGTGCGGTGAACCGGGTTGCCCGTTGTACGAACGGGCACGCCCGAAGCGCCCGCTGATCCGCCCCTCGACCGGGCGCAGGAAGCGACCGCCGAAGTCGACGCGCGCGTCGTCGCGCGTTCGCGCCTGCGTGACCTGCGCCTGCTCGCGGCGGATGCGTTCGGCGATCGCCGGCGGCGGATTGACGGTGGCCGGCGGCACGCCATTGACGCGTTCGACCGGCCAGTCGCGTGGCGCGATCGCAATCGTCGCGACCTGTTCGCGGCCGTCCGGGTCGACGACCTGCACCTGGACGGGGCCGACCTCGTCGCGGCCGATGCCCAGCGCCACCGTTCCGTAGCCGCTGACGCGCAGCGCGCGGTCGCGATAGCGCACCTGGCTGCCCGCCGGTACCTTGCCCACGACCAGGCTGCCTTGCTGGACGCGCTCGGGAAAGCGCAGCGCATCGGTATCCTGGGCGGCGAGCGGCAGCGCGAACAAGGCGCAGGCCAGCAGCAGTACGAAACGTGTCGGCATCAGCGGGCGCGGTGCAGCGAAAGGGGCGGGCAGGATAGGCGGACGTGCATGAAGCTGCGGTGGCCTGGTCCCCGCGCTCAGCGCGCGAAGGCCAGGCGCTGGCCGGCCGGATCGCCCACCAGTTGCGTGCCGTCCCAGGCCAACTGGCCATTGACCCAGGTCGACGCGATCCTCGAGCGGAACGTCGTGCCCTCGAACGGCGACCAGCCGCATTTGGACAGCACCTGCTCGCGCTGCACGGTGAACGGCGTGTCCTCCACCAGCACCAGGTCGGCGAAATAGCCCTCGCGCAGGAAGCCGCGCTCGGCGACGTCGAACAGCTGCGCCGGTGCGTGCGCGAACTTCTGCACCACGCGGGTGATGTCGAAATGCCCCTCGTGGACGCATTCGAGCGCGGCGACCAGCGCGAACTGCACCAGCGGCAGCCCGCTCGGTGCACGGGTGTAAGGGTTGTGCTTCTCGGCCAACGTGTGCGGCGCATGGTCGGTGGCAAGCACATCGATGACGTCGTCGGCCAGTGCCGCAAGCAGTGCGCTGCGATCGGAGGCGTCCTTGATTGCCGGGTTGCATTTGATCAAATGCCCCAGGCGCGCGTAGTCGGCACGGTCGAAACGCAGGAAATGGATGCAGGTCTCGGCGGTGATGCGCTTGCGCAGACGTCCGTCCACATCCACCGGCGGCCCGGCCTCGAACAGCGCCAGTTCCTCGGCGGTGGAGATGTGCAGCACGTGCAGCCGGGTATCGTGGCGACGTGCCAGCGCCAGCGCCAACCGCGTCGATTTGATGCAGGCCTCGCGCGAACGGATGTCGGGGTGGCACTGCGCCGGGATGTCGTCGCCGTACTTGGCCACATACTCGCGCTGGATCGCATCGATCGTCGGCGTGTCCTCGCAGTGGGTGATGATCGGCACCGGCGTCTCGCGGAAGATGCCGTCGAGGGTGTCGGGATCGTCGACCAGCATGTTGCCGGTCGAGGCCCCCATGAACACCTTGACGCCCGGCGTGGTCAGCGGATCGATCCGTCGTACATGGTCGAGGTTGTCGTTGCTTGCGCCCATATAGAAGCCATAGTTCGCGCGCGCACGACCGGCGGCACGGTCGTACTTGTCCTGCAGCGCGGCCGCATTCAAGGTCGGCGGGCTGGTGTTGGGCATGTCCATGAAGCTGGTCAGGCCGCCGGCGACCGCGGCGCCCGACTCGCTGGCGATGTCGGCCTTGTGCTCCAGGCCCGGCTCGCGGAAGTGCACCTGATCATCGATCATGCCCGGCAACAGCCAGCGCCCGGCGGCGTCGACCACGCGCTCGCCCTCGCGGGCGGGCAGGTCGCCGCCGATCGCGGCGATGCGGCCGTCGGTGCCGATGCGCAGATCGCCCTCGACGATGCGCCCTTCGTTGACCAGGCGGGCGTTGCGGATCAGGGTCTGGGTCATGGCTTGGGGTCCATTTCGGGCATCGGCACCGGATCGTGCCCGCCGGGATGAAGGGGATGGCAGCGCGAGAGCCGGCGCAGCGCCAGCCAGCCGCCGCGCCATGCGCCGAACCGGGCGATGGCGATCATGGCGTACTGCGAGCAACTGGGATGGAAGCGGCAACGCTGGCCGAGCAACGGACTGACGAACCGCTTGTAGCCCTGGAGCAGGGCGATGAGAAGACGCTCGATCACGGCAAGTCGGCAGAGGCGATGAATGCGGCGGCCGGTTCGGTTGCCGCTGCAGGGTTTGCAGGGTATAACAGCCCGCTTCCCCGTCCAAGGGAATGACAAGGATCGCAGCTCGTGGCAGCCAAGAAACCCGTAAAAAAGGCCGTCAAGAAGGCCGTCAAGCCCGCAGCCAAGGCGCCCGCCAAGGCCGCGACGAAGAAGTCTGCCCCCGCCAAGAAGGCCGCGGCCGTCAAGAAGGCAGCCAAGTCTGCGCCCGTGACCAAGAAGGCCGTCGCCAAGAAGGCCGCGGTCAACAAGGCAGTGGCCAAGCCGGCGACCAAGAAAACGCCGGCCGCCAAGACGCCTGCCAAGAAGGCGGCGCCGTCGAAGACGCCCGCCAAGAAGATCGCCAAGGCCGCTCCGGTCAAGAAGACCGTAGCGCCGAAGCCGGCGACGAGCTCGAAGGCCGCCGCTCCGATGGCAGCCGCCAAGTCCGTCGCAAAGAAGGCGGCACCGGCGAAGTCGGTCATCGACAAGCCCGTCGCCAAACCGGAGGCCGCGTCCGCGAAGGCGACGCCGGCACCGGCGAAAACCGCCGCACCCAAGCCGGTGCCGGCTTCCACTCCCACAACACGTCCGCGTCCGGCCGGCAAGGTCGCCGTCGCGGTCGTGGCGCGCCAGCCGGAGCCGGCGCCCAGAACGAAGGTGAAGGTCGTGCAGTACAAGACCGATGAAGAGACAGGTCGTCCCATCCTCCCGGCGGGCTACAAGCCCTCCGCCGACGAGGAGTACATGAGTCCGTTGCAACTCGAGTATTTCCGTCAGCGCCTGCTGCAGTGGCGCGCGGACCTGGTCGAGGAATCCAAGCAGACGATCGAGAACCTCAAGGACGAAGTCCGCGACGTCGGCGACGAGGCGGAACGTGCAACCCGGGAGACCGAGAACTCGCTCGAGCTTCGCACGCGCGATCGCTACCGCAAGCTGATCGGCAAGATCGACAGCACGCTCAAGCGTGTCGACTCGGGCGAATACGGCTACAGCGTGGACTCGGGAGAGGAGATCGGTCTGGACCGTCTCGAGGCGCGCCTCACCGCCGAGCGCACGATCGACGAGCAGGAACGTTGGGAACATCTGCAGAAGCAGATGGGGGATTGACGGTTTTTCCTCGATCACTCCTAAAAAAAGCCGGTCGATTCGACCGGCTTTTTTGTTGCGTGCCCGTCAGGGAATCAGGCAGCAACCAATGCGGCCGCCACCGTAGCGACAACCGGGCTTGCATGGACAGCCGGTTTCGGGGTCTGTGCACCGGCTCCCCGCGGCGCTGGACTGGAACGCCTGGGCGGCCCCGAATCCGAGGGATCCGACGATCGCCAACGCGACCAGCGCACTCTTCATCTTGCCCGTGACCTTCTTCATCTGCCTTCTCCTTGGATGGAACCGACCGAGACGGCATCCAGGCCGCGTATGCCGGTCATAAGGGATGCCACGACGTCCTTGTTCAAAGGCCCGGCATGCGAGAAGACCACGCGTCCATCGTGATCGACCGCGACGAGCAGCGGTACCTGCTGCAGACCAAGCAGCGACACCAGTTTTTCCGATTGCGGAAATACGGGGAAGTCGAACGCGGCGTCTTCCGGGTAGGCCGCCACGTTGCGTCCGCCGCCGATGCCCACGAGCGGAATGGCACGTGGACCGTCGTGCAGCTGACGTGCGATCTCCCGCACCGCCGGTACCGATGCCTTGCAGGCCGGGCAGCCGGTGTCGAAGACATAGATGACCTGGGCCCGCCCCGCGCCGCCCAGCGTCTCGGTGCGCCCGTCGAGGGTCTGCAGGTCGAGGGCCGGCCACCACGCGCCTACCGGCGGTGCCTGTTGTGCGGTCTGGAGGTCGGTCAGCGTCGTCTGCAGCCGCCGGTTCTGGACGCCGAGCACGACGACGAGCGCACAGGCGACGAGCAGGGCGATCGATACCAGAACGGATGCGCGCATGGCCGGGTCCTTGGCGAAGATCCGCGCGATCCCGAGCGCGGACGACGTGCGATGGCAGTCAGGTGTTCGGCGGAGTATTCCGGGGATCGCGCAGGGCGACTCGGAAGCCCGTCACAGTTCTGCGTTCACTGCAGCTCGCGCAGGTCCAGGCGGCGCAGGCGCGGCGCCTTCCAGGCCGTCGTCGCGACCACGCCCATCGTCATGAAGCCGCCGAGCACGACGGCCGGCACCAGGCCGAGCAGGCGCGCCATCGAGCCCATGTAGAACGCGCCGATCTCGTTGGATGAGCCGACGAACAGGCCGTTGATCGACGACACCCGGCCGCGCATGTGGTCGGGCGTCGCCAACTGCATGATCGTCGAGCGCATGACCACCGACACGCCGTCGCACATGCCCGACAGCAGCAGGAAGAACGCCGACAGCCAGAACGCGGTCGACAGGCCGAAGCCGATCATGCACAGGCCGAAGCCGCCGACGGCCAGCAACAGGAAGCGGCCGGCATTGCGTTGGACGGGATGGCGGGCCAGCCAGATGCCCATCGCCACCGAGCCCAGCGCCGGCGCGCCGCGCAGGATGCCCAGGCCCTCCGGGCCCCAATGCAGGATGTCGTGGATGAAGGCCGGCGCCAGCGAGATCGCACCGCCGAACAGCACCGCGAACATGTCCAGGGCCAGCGCGCCGAGCAGAATCTGGTGGCCGAACACGAAGCGCGCACCCTCGGCGATACTGGCGAAGATCGGCGCGCGTTGCAGCATGCGCGGGGGCTCGGTGACGCGCATCCGCGCCAGGAACACGATCACCCCCAGCGCCAGCACCGAGGCCAGGGCATAGGCGCTGGCTTCACCGGCCCAGCCGACGACGAATCCGCCGATGGCCGGCCCCACGACCACCGCACTCTGGAAGGCGATGCTGCCCAGGCTGGCGCCACGCGCGAACTGGTCGCGCGGCAGCACGCGCGCAAACAGCGCGTTGTAGACCGGCCCCAGGAAGGCGCGCACCATGCCGGTCAGCATGATCGGCAGGTAGATCAGCCAGACGTTGCCGCCCAGCCCATCGAGCGACAGCAGCCCGAGCAGCACCGGCGTGATCGCCAGGCCCGCAGCGGCCGCCATGCCCAGCTTGCGCCGGGGCAGGTGGTCGACGAGGTAACCGGCGAACGGCGCCACGCAGAAGTAGGGCAGCACTTCGGCCAGCCCCACCAGCCCGAGCATCCACGGGTTCTGGGTCGCGGCATAGATCTGCCAGCCGACGGTGACCGCGACGATCTGGTAGGACAGGATCGTCAGGATGCGATAGCCCAGCAACGCACGGAAGCCGGGATTGCGCAGCGGTGCGGCCCGGCTGTCGGCGGGCGACTTGTCGTCCGACGCGCTCACGCCAGTGCGGACTGGGCGCGATCGCGGATGAAGGCGAGCAGGGCGGCCAGGCCGTTGCTGCGGGTGGGCGAGAGGTGCTTGGCCAGGCCGATGTCGGCGATGTAACTGGCGTCGGTGTCCACGATGTCGCGTGCGCTGCGGCCCGAATACACACGCAAGGCCAGGTAGATCAGCCCCGAGACGATCGCCGAGTCGCTGGCCGCGGCGAAGTCCAGACGATCCGCATCGCCCGACGCCACGATCCAGACCATCGACTGGCAGCCAAGCAGGCGGTTGGTCTCGGTCTTGTCGCTGTCGGGGAGCGGCGGCAACTTGCGGCCGAGGTCGATCAGGTACTGGTAGCGTTCCGACCAATCGCTGAAGAAGGCGAATTCGTCGGCAATGGCGCGTTGCGCCTGTTCGGGCGAGGCTTCGAGCGGGAAGGGCGAATCGGTCACGAGCGGGGCAGTCGGGAAACGGGCGGCGCGCTGGGCGGGCCAGAACGCAATAGTGTGAAGCAAAAGCGCGCGAAGGGGATGTGGCGGCCTTCTCGCCGCCATCATCGCGGTCGGCTAGGCTTGCCGGCGACGCGCGAGGAGGAGCGCATGGCGAACGCGATCGTCTGGTTCCGCAACGATCTTCGGCTCGACGACAACCCTGCGCTGCATGCCGCACTCCAGGCCGGCCTGGCGCCGGTGTGTGTCTATATCCACGCCCCCGACGAGGAGGGCGATTGGGCGCCGGGTGCGGCCTCCAACGCCTGGCGCCATCGCGCCCTGGCCGCGCTCGATCAGGCGCTGCGCCGCCATGGTGCGCGCCTGCGGCTGTTTCACGGCCCGACGTTGCCGACCCTGCGCACGCTGGTGGAGACCTGCGACGCAGAGGCGGTGTTCTGGAACCGCCGCTATGAGCCGGCGATCGAACAACGCGACACTCGGATCAAGCGGACGCTGCGCGACGACGGCGTGCGTGCCGAGAGCCACGACGGCGCGCTGCTGTTCGAACCGTGGGCATTGCAGACCGGACAAGGCGGCCCATACAAGGTGTTCACGCCGTTCTGGCGCAAGGCCCTGTCGAGCTGGCAGGCGCGCGCGACCTGGTCGCCGCCGCCGTTGCTGCCGGCGGTCGAGAGCGGGCCAAACGGGGTCGCGCTCGCCGATCTCAAGCTCGCGCCCGCACCCGACTGGTCGGCCGGCTTCTGGTCGACGTGGACGCCGGGCGAGGACGGCGCACGGGAAGCGTTGGAGGTCTTCGTCGACGGTGCCCTGCGCGACTACGCCAGTGGCCGCGACCGTCCCGACCAGATCGGCACCTCGCGCTTGTCGCCGCATCTGCATGCCGGCGAGATCGCGCCGTGGCGGATCGTCGCTGCGCTCGAGGCGGAGCGGCGCGCCGCCACCGCGCCGCAGATCGACGCCTACATCCGGCAGCTCGGCTGGCGCGAGTTCGCTCATCACCTGATGCACCACTTCCCCGACAGCATCGATCGCGATCTCAACCCGCGCTTCGCGCGCTTCCGTTGGGCGCGGCCCGATGCCGGACGCCTCGAGGCCTGGCAGCAGGGCCGGACCGGCGTGCCGATCGTCGATGCCGGCATGCGCGAGCTCTGGCACACCGGCTGGATGCACAACCGCGTGCGGCTGATCGTGGGTAGTTGGCTGTGCAAGCACATGCGCGTCCATTGGCGCGAAGGCGCACGCTGGTTCTGGGACACGCTGGTGGACGCGGACCTGGCCAACAACACGCTCGGCTGGCAATGGATCGGCGGCACCGGCGCCGATGCCTCGCCGTACTTTCGGATCTTCAATCCGGTCTCGCAGGCACAGCGCTTCGACCCGGACGGCCGCTACATCCGGCGTTGGCTGCCCGAACTGGCCGACGTCCCGGTGCCCTTGCTGTTCGCGCCCTGGACCGAGCCCGACCGCCTGGCGGCCATCGCACCCCGCTATCCGCGCAAGCCGATGGTGGACCTGGACGCAGGGCGGGAAGCGGCGCTTGCTGCCTATCGCGCGTCGCGTTGAGCGTCTGGCCGGGTGGCATTCTTTCTGTGTGGCGTGAAACGCGCGAAACTGAACAGGCCTTGGCCGCAGCGGCAGCCGTCACCCTATTTGCATCAGCCAACGGGTAATTTCGCTCCCGCCCACTTCATCCGCGGACATTCGCGTCCGGACCCAAGGAGATCCAAGACATGCGCAAACTGAGCACCGCAGGCCTGACCACCGCCATCGCCGGCGTCCTGTTGTTGAGCAGCTGCGCCAGCTACACCGGCCAGACCAACGCGCCCGACGATCCGAACCGCACCCGCAACAACGCCCTGATCGGCGCCGGCATCGGCGCAGTCGCTGGCCTGCTCAGCGGCTCGGACGCGACCGAGCGCCGCCAGCGCGCGCTGGTGGGTGCCGGTGTCGGCGGCCTCGCCGGTGGCGCGATCGGTGCCTACCAGGACCGTCAAGAAGCCGAACTGCGTCGCCAGACCCAGGGCACGGGCATCCAGGTCGACCGCGAAGGCGACGTCATCAAGCTCAACCTGCCCGACGGCGTGACCTTCGACTTCGGCAAGGCCGACCTCAAGGCCCAGTTCTACCCCGCGCTCAACAACGTCGCACGCACGCTGGCCGAGTACGACAAGACCATCGTCGAGATCTCCGGCCACACCGACAGCGTCGGCAGCGATGCAGTCAATCAGCGGCTTTCGGAGCAGCGCGCCAACGCGGTCGGCAACTACCTGATCGGCCAGGGCCTGCTGCGCCAGCGCTTCGAGATCGTCGGTTTCGGCAAGACCCGTCCGATCGCCGACAACAGCACCGAGCAGGGCCGGGCAGCCAACCGCCGCGTCGAGGTCCGCGTGGTGCCGCTACAGGGCTGATCGCACGCGATCTTGGCCACAAAAAAGCCCCGGCATGCCGGGGCTTTTTTTCGTCGTCGATCCGCATGCTGACCGGGGCAATCGGCATTCGCCCTGCAGCCGCGGCCTCGCGATCGGAGGCCGCGCCGCATGCCGTGGCGCGTTACAGCGCCTCGATCACGCCGGCCGCGCCCATGCCGGTGCCGATGCACATCGTCACCAGACCGTAGCGCTTCTTGCGGCGACGCATGCCGTGCACGATCGTCGCGGTGCGGATCGCGCCCGTCGCGCCCAGCGGATGGCCCAGTGCGATCGCGCCGCCCAGCGGATTGACCTTGTCCGGGTCCAGCTTGCTGTCGCGGATCACCGCCAGCGCCTGCGCGGCGAATGCCTCGTTGAGCTCGATCCAGTCGATGTCGTCGAGCGTCAGCCCGGCCTGTGCCAGTGCCTTGGGAATCGCCGCGATCGGCCCGATGCCCATGACCTCGGGCCGCACGCCGGCGACCGCGAAGCTGACGAAGCGGGCCAGCGGCTTGAGGCCGTGCTCGTTCACCGCGCGCTCGGACGCGAGCAGGATGCCGGCCGCACCATCGCTCATCTGCGAGCTGTTGCCGGCGGTCACCGAACCGCCGAACTGGCCGTTGCGGAACACCGGCTTGAGTTTGGCGAGCCCTTCGATCGACGAATCCGGACGCGGCCCCTCGTCGGTGTCCACCAGCCGCTTCTTCAGCTGCACGGTGTGGCCGGCCAGATCGGGCTGATGGGAGAGGATCTCGTAGGGGCTGATCTCATCCTTGAACTCGCAGGCCTGGATTGCGGCGATCGCCTTCTGGTGCGAGGCCAGCGCGAACGCGTCCTGATCCTCGCGAGAGACCTTCCATTCCTCGGCGACCTTCTCGGCGGTGATGCCCATGCCATAGGCGATCGCGACATGGTCGTCCTTGAACACGCTGGGCGACAGCGCGACCTTGTTGCCCATCATCGGCACCATGCTCATGCTCTCAGTGCCGCCGGCGAGCATCAGGTCGGCGTTGCCCAGCCGGATCTCGTTGGCGGCCAGCGCCACGGCCTGCAGGCCCGAGGAGCAGAAGCGGTTGACGGTCTGTGCGGCGACCGTGTCGGGCAGGCCGGCCAGCAGCACGCCGATGCGCGCCACGTTCATGCCTTGCTCGCCCTCGGGCATCGCGCAGCCGATGATCGCATCGTCGATGCGGCCCGGATCGATGCCCGGCGCCTGCGCGACGACGGCCTTGAGCACGTGGGCGAGCATGTCATCGGGGCGGGTGTTGCGGAACACGCCCTTGGGCGCCTTGCCCACCGGGGTGCGGGTGGCAGCGACGATGTAGGCGTCCTGGATCTGCTTGGTCATTGGAAACTCCGGAATGCGATGTCGAGGTTCGGGACGGGGAGACGGCGCGGCCCGACGTGCGGGCCGCGCGCGAACCTCAGTTCCTGAGCGGCTTGCCCGTCTTGAGCATGTGCGCGATGCGGGCCTGGGTGTTCTCCTGCTGCGCCAGCTCGACGAAGTGCTGGCGCTCCAGGCGGATCAGCCAGTCCTCGTCGACCAGCGCATTGCGATCGACATCGCCGCCGCACAGCACGGTCGCGATGCGCTCGGCGATCTCGTAGTCGTACGGGCTCACGAAGCGACCTTCGAGCATGTTGACCAGCAGCATCTTGAAGGTCGCGATGCCGACATCGCCGGCGACACGGATCGCGCGCGCGGGCAGGGGCGGGCGGTAACCCGACTCGGCCAATGCGGCCGCCTGCTGGCGGGCGATGTGCAGCAGCTCGTAGGCATTGAACGTCACCACGTCGTCGGCGCGCAGCAGCCCCAGTTCCTTGGCGTGGACGGCCGAGGTCGAGACCTTGGCCATCGCGACGGTCTCGAAGGTCTTCTTGAGCTCGGCGAACACATCGCCCCCCGGGCCGGCGGCGTTCGACGCGCGCACCGCCAGCTCCTTGAGGCCACCGCCGGCCGGCAGCAGACCGACGCCGGCCTCGACCAGGCCGATGTAGCTCTCCAGGTGCGCGACCGTGCGGGCGCTGTGCATCTGGAACTCGCAGCCGCCGCCCAGCGCCAGGCCGCGTACCGCCGAGACCACCGGCACCAGCGAGTACTTGATGCGCTGGCTGGTTGCCTGGAAATTGGCGACCATCGCCTCGAACGCGTCGACCTTGCCGGCCTGCAGCAGGCCCAGCGCGCCGGCGAGGTCGGCACCGGCGGAGAACGGCTCCTTGGGTTGCCAGATCACCAGGCCCTTGAAGTCCTGCTCGGCGATGCCGATCGCCTCCTGGATGCCGTCGAGCACCTGGTCGGAGACGGTGTGCATCTTGGTCTTGAAGCTGATCACGCCGATGTCGTCGCCATCGCTCCACAGCCGGATGCCGTCGTTCTCGAAGCGGGTCTCGCCCTGGTCGAAGCGCTCGCCGAGCAGCGGGTCGGGGAAGCGCTGGCGGCGGTAGACCGGCAGCGAGGAGCGCGGCAGCTTGGCGTTCTGGGACGGGCTGTAGCTGCCCTCGGCCGCGTGCACGCCCTCGCGGCCGTCGAACACCCAGTCGGGCAGCGGCGCGCTGCTCATGGTCTTGCCGGCGACGATGTCCTCGGCGATCCAGTCGGCGACCTGCTTCCAGCCCGCCGCCTGCCACAGCTCGAACGGCCCCTGCTGCCAGCCGTAGCCCCAGCGGATCGCCAGATCCACATCGCGCGCGGTCTGGGCGATGTCTTCCAAGTGCACGGCGCTGTAATGAAACAGGTCGCGCAGGATCGCCCAGACGAACTGCGCCTGCGGGTGCTCACTGCCGCGCAGCTTGGCCATGCGCTCGGCCGGGTCGCGGGTCTTGAGAATCTCCACGACCTCGTCGGCGGCCTTGCGATCGGCCAGGCGATAGTCCTGCGCCGCAAGGTCGAGGACCGTGATGTCCTTGCCGGCCTTGCGGAAGATGCCGGCCCCGGCCTTCTGGCCGAGCGCGCCCTTGTCGATCAGCGCTGACAGCCACTTGGGCGTGGCGAAGTAGTCGTGCCACGGATCGTCGGGCAGGGTATCGGCCATCGTCTTGATGACGTGGGCCATGGTGTCGAGCCCGACCACGTCGGAGGTGCGGTAGGTCGCCGACTTGGGCCGGCCGAGCAGGGGACCGGTCAGCGCGTCGACCTCGTCGAAGCCCAGCCCGGATTCCTGGGTGTGGTGGATCGTCGACAGGATCGAGAACACGCCGATCCGGTTGCCGATGAAGTTGGGGGTGTCCTTGGCGTAGACCACGCCCTTGCCGAGCTGGGTGGTCAGGAAGGTTTCCAGCCCCTCGAGCACCGCCTTGTCGGTGGTCTTGGCCGGGATCAGCTCGGCCAGATGCATGTAGCGGGGGGGATTGAAGAAATGGACGCCGCAGAAACGATGGCGAAGTTCTTCTGGAAGAACTTCCGCCAACTTATTGATTCCGAGGCCAGATGTATTACTGGCGAGCACGGTGTGTGCCGGCACGTGCGGGGCGATCTTGCGGTACAGGTCCTGCTTCCAGTCCATCCGCTCGGCGATCGCCTCGATGATCAGGTCGCAGCTCTCGAGCAGCGCCAGGCCGGTGTCGTAATTGGCCGGCACGATGGCCTCGGCCAGCGCGCGCGAGGCCAGCGGGGCAGGGCTGAGCTTGCCCAGGTTCGCCAGTGCCTTGCGGACGATGCCGTCCGGGTCGCCGTCCTTGGCCGGCAGGTCGAACAGCACCGTGTCGATGCCGGCATTGGTCAAGTGGGCGGCGATCTGCGCCCCCATGACCCCGGCGCCCAGGACCGCGGCGCGACGTACAAGCAATTTCTCGGACATTTGCTCCATCCCTTTGTTCGATAAGGGCCGGGTCGAGCCCGGCGTGGGGTCAGGCGCGGAAACCGGCGGCGGAGAAGCGGATCAGTTCGCCGGCGATCCGGGTGCGGTGTTCGGCCTCGGTGGTGCCATGGGGCCGTTTGATCAAGCCGAAATCGGCCATCGCGTAGGTCAGCGCGCCGGCCAGGAAATCCAGCCGGCCGTAGAGCTCGGCCTTGCCCAATCCCGGCAGGCAGGCGGCCAGGGCCGAGGCGAACTCCCGCGGCACGTGGCCGTACTGCTCGGACAGGAACTTGCGCAGCGCGTCGTTCTTCTCGACATAGGCGCGTGCGATCACCCGCACGAACCCGCCGCTGCCGTTGCGGCCGATCGCCATGTCCAGCGCCGGATCGACGAACGCGGCGATGATCGGCTCGATCTGGCCGGGCTGCTCGGCCAGCGCCCGACGCAACTGGGCCAGGCGCTGCGCGCTCATCTGGTCCATGCGCCGGCGGAACACCTCGTTGACGAGGTTCTCCTTGCTGCCGAAGTGGTAGTTGACCGCGGCGATGTTGACGTCGGCGCGGCTGGTGACCTGCCGCAGCGATGTGCCGGCGAAGCCATTGGCCGCGAACAGCTCCTCGGCTGCGCCCAGGATCTTGTCCTTGGTGGAAAACTGTCGCGTGCCGCTCATCCGTACTCCGCTGAATCAAACGCTTGTTTGATGCTAGAGCGCGCCGGCCTGACGCGTCAATGACCGCAACCGTTGCGACGCGCTGCGGAACTCCCCCGCAATGCGGTAGAATCACTGCAGCCGTATCGGCTAAACCCGCGCCCCGCCGCGGGTTTTTCCATGCTAACTTCGACCAGCCCGCCGGGATGGTCGTCCCCATTGTCCGGAGAATTCGCAGATGGCGCTCGAGCGCACCCTGTCCATCGTCAAGCCCGATGCCGTTGCCAAGAACGTCATCGGTGAGATCTACAGCCGTTTCGAGAAGGCGGGCCTGAAGATCGTGGCCGCCAAGTACAAGCAGCTGACCCGCGAGGAGGCCGAAGGCTTCTACGCGATCCACCGTGAGCGTCCGTTCTTCAACGCGCTGGTCGAGTTCATGACCTCCGGCCCGGTGATGATCCAGGCCCTGGAGGGCGAGAACGCCGTGGCCCTGCACCGCGAGCTGCTGGGTGCCACCAACCCGAAGGACGCCGCGCCGGGCACGATCCGCGCCGACTTCGCCGACTCGATCGACGCCAATGCCGCCCACGGCTCGGATTCGGTGGACAACGCGAAGACCGAGATCGCGTACTTCTTCAAGAACGACGAAGTCGTCTCGCGCTGAGTGATGCCATCGTGACCGGGGTCGCCATCGACGTTGCCGTCGCCAAGCAGAACCTGCTCGACCTCGATCGCGAGGGGCTGGAGCGCTTTTTCGCCGAGATCCTCGGCGAAAAGCGCTTCCGTGCCCATCAGGTGATGAAGTGGATCCACCACCGCTACGTCACCGATTTCAACGAAATGACGGATCTGGGCAAGGGGCTGCGCGCCAAGCTCGAGGCGCACGCTGAAGTCCGTGTGCCGCAGATCCAGTTCGAAAAGCCCTCCACCGACGGCACCCACAAGTGGTTGCTGGCGATGGACGGCCTGAACGCGATCGAGACCGTCTACATCCCCGACAAGGGACGCGGCACGCTGTGCGTGTCGTCGCAGGTGGGCTGCGCGCTCAACTGCCAGTTCTGTTCCACCGCGACCCAGGGCTTCAACCGCAACCTGTCGACCGCCGAGATCATCGGCCAGGTCTGGGTGGCGGCCCGTCACCTGGGCAATGTGCCGCACAAGCAGCGTCGCCTGACCAACGTGGTCATGATGGGCATGGGCGAGCCGCTGATGAATTTCGACAATGTCGTGCGCGCGATGAGCATCATGCGCGACGACCTGGGCTACGGCCTGGCCAACAAGCGCGTCACCCTGTCGACCGCCGGCATGGTGCCGATGATCGACAAGCTCGGCGAGGTCAGCGACGTGTCGCTGGCGGTCTCGCTGCACGCGCCCAACGACGCGCTGCGCAGTGAGCTGGTGCCGCTCAACAAGAAGTACCCGATCGCCGAGCTGATGGAATCGTGCGTGCGCTACGCCCAGCGCAAGCGCGGCGAGTCGGTGACGTTCGAGTACACGCTGATGCGCGACGTCAACGACCAGCCCCAGCATGCGCGCGAGCTGGTGCGGCTGATGCGCGAGTTCGACAATCGCCTGCAGATGAAGGACGCGGCGAAGGTCAACCTGATCCCGTTCAACCCGTTCCCGGGCACTCGCTTCGAGCGCCCGGACGATGCGGCGATCCGGCGGTTCCAGAAGCTGCTCAACGAATCGGGCCGGATCGCGCCGGTCCGCCGTACCCGCGGCGACGACATCGACGCGGCCTGCGGCCAGCTCAAGGGCCAGGTCGCCGACCGCACTCGGCGCCAGGCCGAACACCTCAAGCGGCTGCGCGCCGAGGGTGGCGACGGTGCCGATGCGGTGGCCTGAGGCCGTCGTTCTGGTGATGCTCGGCATGGCGCTTGCCGCCTGCTCGCGCTCGGGGTTCGTCAAGTCGAACGTCGAGCGACCGACCTACAACATCGGCGGCACGCCCGAGTTCCGGCGTGCCGAGGCTGCGCGTGAGCAGCTGGCACTGGGCGTGCGCGCCTACCAGCAGGGCGACGACCGCAGCGCCGAGCGTCAGGCCAAGTCGGCCCTGCGCAACGAGCAGACCGCGGCCGACGCCAATACCCTGCTGGCCCTGGTCAGTGATCGTCAGGGCCGCCAAGCGCAGGCCGGGGCCTACTACCGCGCCGCGGTCGAGCGCGCGCCCGGTCACGGTGCGACCCTCAACAACTACGGCGCCTGGCTGTGCCGCAGCGGCCGGCCCGGTGAATCGCTGGCGCAGTTCGACGCGGCGCTGCAGGATCCGAACTACGGCGACCGCGTCGGCGCCCTGGCCAATGCCGGCGCCTGCGCACTGGATGCCGGCGATGCGGTGCGTGCAGAACGCGACCTGCGCGCCGCGCTCGAGCTCGAGCCTACGAGCGCGGTGGCGCTCGATGCCATGGCCCGGCTGCTCGCCGGGCAGGGGCGATGGTTCGATGCGCGCGCTTTTTCGCAACGACGGCTTGCCGTGGCCCCCGCAACTGCGGCAGCATTGCAACTGGCGGCCCGCATCGAACAGGGGCTCGGCGACGGAGCCGCCGCCGATCGACTCATGCGGCGTCTTGAGACCGAATTTCCGGACGCGCCGCAACTCCAGCCAAGGGAAACCAGTCCACCATGAGTTCTTCGCACCAGGCCACGCCAGAGACCATGTCTGGGGTCGGAGAGCGCCTGCGCGTTGCACGTGAACAGGCGGGGCTGCGCCTTGCCGATGTCGCCTCGCGGCTCAGGATGCAGCTTCGCGTGGTCGAGGCGCTCGAGGCCGAAGATTGGGGGCGCCTGGGGGCGCAAGTGTTCGTGCGCGGGCAACTGCGCAGCTATCTGCGTCTGCTCGGGCTGCCCGAGTCGTTGGCCGACACCATTCCCGAGGCCACCCAGGTGCGCCCGCCGGAACTGACCCCGCGCACCTACACCCCGCCGATGCAGCGGATGCTGGACAAGGCCATGGGCCGCGCGGTCTATGTCGTGATCACCGCGCTGATCGTCGTGCCGGTCTGGGTGGCGACGCGCCAGCATGTCGACGACACCGGCGAGATCACCGCCTCGCTCGGTGTGCTCGGCGACGAGGCCGCCCCCGCGCAACCGGTCGGCCCGCGGCCGGTCACCGCGTCGCTGGGCGCGCTGCCCAAGCGCGCGCTCGCGCCCGTACCGACGGCCGAGCCGGCCGCGCGCGATCAGGCCGGGCGCCTGACGCTGCGCTTCAGCGGCCCGAGCTGGGTGGAAATCGTCGGCCACGACGGCCGCCGGATCGAGTCGGCTGAAGTGCCGGCAGGCCAGCAGCGCGAGTTCGCGACTGCCGATGTCCACCGCATCGTGCTGGGCAATGCCGGCGCGGTGGAGGTGCTGCGCGATGGGGTCGTTCAGGATCTGTCCGAGTTTCGCCGATCGAACGTCGCGCGCTTTGAGGTATCCTCCGATCGCGGTTTTGCGCCCGTCGCCGAGTAGTCGCGACCCGCGCTGCACACAGGACCGGCACGGCGCGCGAGCGCTGCAGCCGGTCTGTCGTTTTCCAATGGCAAAGACCCGTCGCCGGCGACGGGCGCAGAGAACATATGGCACTTGATGAGCTGCTGGACGAGCGCGAACAGGGGGAGCGGGTCAAGGCCTGGCTTCGCGACAACGGCCTGGGCCTGATCGGTGGCGTCATCGTGGGCGGGGCCCTGATCTTCGGCTGGCAGTACTGGAAGCAGCGGACCCACGACCAGGCGGCTGCCCAGCACGCCGACTACCAGGCCGCGGTGCTCGACATCCGGTCCGGGGCGCTCGACAAGGCCGGCGAGCGCATCGCCGCGCTGCCCGATTCCACCTATGGCGAACTGGCCGCATTGCAGCTGGCCAAGGCCCAGCTCGATGCCGGCGAGCGCGATGCCGCGATCGCGACACTGCAGGGCGTCGAGGGCGCCGAACCCGGCGTGGCGGCGGTCGTGCGCCAGCGCCTGGCGCGGCTGCTGATCGACGCCGGCCGCGGCCAGGAGGCGGTCGCGCTGCTCGACGGCGTCGACGATGCGGTCTCGCTGGAAGTGCGCGGCGACGCGCATTTCGCGCTCGACCAGGCCGACCAGGCCCGCGCCGACTACGCCAGCGCGCTGCGCGGCCTCGACAGCGCAGCGCCCCAGCGCGGCCTGGTCGAACTCAAGCTTTCCCAAGTCGGCGGTGCGCCGGACGAACCCGAGGTTGAATCCTGATGACCGAGCACACGGCCCCCGCCGCGGCTTCCCCCGTTCCGTCCCGCGCGTTGCGGTTCGCGGCGATTGCGTTGTGCGCGGTCGCGGTGACCGGCTGCAGCACCGTCCGCGGCTGGTTCGGCAACAGCGAGAAGGCCGATGCCAAGGCCCTGTCGGAGCCCGCCAAGCTGACCGATATCACCCCGTCGGTGACGGTGTCGCGCCTGTGGACCGCCAATGCCGGCAAGGGCGAAGGCCGGCTGGGCGTGCGCCAGGGGCCGGTGGTCGCCGATGGCCGCGTCTACGTCGCCGCGATCAAGGGCGGCGTGCGGGCCCTGGACCTGCAGAGCGGCGCGTCGGTCTGGCGCCATGAATCGGACCTGCGGCTGAGCGGCGGCCCCGGCGTCGGCGACGGCCTGGTCGTGGTCGGCAGCCTGGACGGCGACGTGCTGGCGCTCGATGCGGCCACCGGCGAACAGCGCTGGACCGCCAAGGTCACCAACGAAGTCATCGCCGCGCCGACGATCGGGCAGGGCCTGGTGCTGGTGCGCTCCAACGACGGCCGCGTCACCGCGTTCGACATCGCCAGTGGCGAGCGCCGCTGGTTCTGGGTCCGCGAACTGCCGTCGCTGACCGTCCGCGGCAACGACGCGCCGGTGCTGGGGCCGGGCTTCGTGTTCGTCGGCAACGACGACGGCACGCTCGCCGCACTCGCGCTGGCCGACGGCCGCACGCTGTGGGAGCAGGCGGTCGCCCAGCCCGACGGCCGCACCGAACTTGAGCGCATGGCCGACGTCGACGGCACGCCCGTCCTCGACGAGGCCGTGCTGTTTGCCAGCAGCTACCGGCATCGCACGATGGCGCTCGAAGGCCCTAGCGGCCGTCCGCTGTGGGTCAGCGAGCATGGCGGGTCCAACCGTCCGGCGCTGTCGACCCATCGCGTGGTCGTCACCGACGCCAACGGCACCGTCTGGGCGCTGGACAAGTTCAGCGGCACCGCGGCCTGGCAGCAGCCGGCACTGGCGCGGCGCAACCTCAGCGCGGCAGTGATCCAGGGCGACTACGCCGTGGTCGGCGACCTCGACGGCTATCTGCACTGGCTGCGTCTGGACGACGGCGAGTTCGCCGCGCGCCAGCGCGCCGGCCGCGACCCCATCAAGGGCGCCCCGGTCGTCGCCGACGGCGTGCTGGTGGTGCAGACGGTCGACGGCGACGTCAGCGCCTGGCGCCTGAGCCAGTAGGGTTTCGACGCTGCCAATGCGACACTAGGGCCCCGGGCGGTGTCGCCGCCCGGGGCCTCTTCGTTTTCGGGTCGCCGCCACGGTGCCGGCCCTTCCTTCCGCTCTTTCGTTCCGGATCCTGCCGCATGCTTCCGCTCGTCGCCCTCGTGGGCCGCCCCAACGTCGGCAAGTCGACGCTGTTCAACGCGATGACCCGCACTCGCGACGCGCTCGTCCATGACGAGCCGGGCGTCACCCGCGACCGTCACTACGGCGTGTGCCGCCTCGGCGCGCGTCCGTTCGCGCTGGTCGATACCGGCGGCATCGCCGGCGAGAGCGTGCATCTGGAGGAAGCCGGACTGGCCGGCCCAACCGCCAAGCAGTCGCGCGCGGCGGCGGCGGAGGCCGACCTCGTGCTGTTCGTCGTCGACGGCCGTGAGGGCGCCTCGGCGCTCGACGACGAACTGCTGCGCTGGCTGCGCAAGCTCGGCAAGCCGACGTTCCTGATCATCAACAAGACCGACGGGCTCGATGCGCGTGCGGCGATCGCGGACTTCTCGCGCTACGGCTTCACCGACGCGCACGCGGTGTCCTCGGCGCACCGCCACGGCATCGACGAACTCGTCGACGACGTGCTCGAAAAGCTCCCCGAAACCGGGCAGGCCGAGCAGCTCGACACCGACCCCACGCGCATCCGCGTGACCTTCGTCGGCCGCCCGAACGTCGGCAAGTCGACCCTGGTCAACCGCATCCTCGGCGAGGAGCGGATGATCGCCTCGGAGGTCGCCGGCACCACCCGCGACTCGATCGAGGTCGATCTCGAACGCGACGGCCGGCGCTACCGCTTGGTCGACACCGCCGGCATCCGCCGCAAGTCGAAGGTCGACGAGGCGGTGGAGACGTTCTCGATCATCAAGACCCTGCAGGCGATCGAGGCCACTCAGGTCTCGGTGGTGATGATCGATGCCAGCGAGGGCGTCACCGACCAGGACGCGAGCGTGCTCGGCGCAGTGCTCGACTCCGGGCGCGCCCTGGTGGTCGCGGTCAACAAGTGGGACGGGCTCAGCGAGTACCAGCGCGAGCAGACCGAAGCGCTGCTGTCGCGCAAGCTCGCATTCGTGCCCTGGGCCGAGGCGGTGCGCATCAGCGCCAAGCACGGCTCGGGCCTGCGCGAACTGTTCGCCGCGATCCATCGCGCGCACGCCTCGGCCAACTACAAGTTCGGCACGTCCGATGTGACCCGCGCGCTCGAGATCGCCGCCGAGACCAACCCGCCGCCGGTCGTGCGCGGGCATGCGCCCAAGCTGCGCTTCGCGCATCCGGGCGGCGAGAACCCGCCGACGATCGTCGTCCACGGCAACCGCCTGCGCACGCTGCCCGACAGCTATCGCCGGTACTTGGAGAACTTCTTCCGCAAGCGCTTCAAGCTCGTCGGCACCCCGGTGCGCTTCGTGTTCCGCGAGGGCGACAACCCGTACAAGGACAAGAAGAACGTGCTCAGCGAACGCCAGGTCGCCAAGAAGAAGCGGCTGATCCGGCACGTCAAGCGCAAGTGAGCGTGCCGCCCACCGCGGCGGCACTGACCGTCGGCGTGATCGCCGGCGGCCGCGGCTCGCGCCTGGGCGGCCTCGACAAGGCCTGGCTCGAGCAGGGCGGCACAGCGCAGGTGCTGCGCTGGCGCGCGCGCTTCGCCCCGCAGGCAGCGCGGTTCCTGGTCAGCGCCAACCGCGACCTCGCTCGCTACGCAGCCCACGGCATCGAGACCGTGGTCGATCGCACGCCCGATGCCGGGCCGATGTCCGGGCTCGACGCGCTGGCCGCCGCCGTCGACACGCCCTGGCTGCTGACCCTGCCGGTCGATCTGTGCGAAGCCGATGCCCGACTGCTGCCGATGCTGGCCTTGCTGGCCGGCGACACCGGCGCCTGCGCGCAGGACGATGACGGCGTGCAGCCGCTGGTCGCGTTGTGGCCGACCGACGCGCTGCGACGCGGCGCGGCCGAGGCGCTGGCGCGCGGCGACTACGCGGTGCGCGCGTTGCAGAGCCGGCTCGGCATGCGGACCGTCCGATTGGAAGGTGTACGCTTCGGCAACCTCAATACGCCTGACGATCTGATCGATGCCGGAATCGCCGCACCCTGACACCGCCCCGTCCTTTCCCTACCGCGTGCCGTTCGACCAGGCCTGCGCGATCGTCGATGCGGTCGCCGCCGAACGCGCGCTCGAGGTGCAGACGCTGTCGCTGGGCCGTGCCCATGGCCATGTGCTCGCGCGCGATGTCGTCGCCACGTTGCCGCAACCGCCGTTCGACAACTCGGCGATGGACGGTTTCGCGCTGGACCATCACGATCTGGCGGGCGAGGGGACGGCGGTGCTGCAACTGGTCGGCGAGCAGTTCGCCGGCCCGCGTGCGGACGTGCGCATCGCGCGCGGGCAGTGCCTGCGCATCACCACCGGCGCACCGATTCCCGAAGGTGCCAACACCGTGGTGATGAAGGAAAACACGCGCCTGGACGGCGACCGGGTCGAGATCCTGGTGCCACCGCGTCCGGGCCAGCACGTGCGCCGCGCCGGCGAGGATTCCAAGGTCGGCGACCGCCTGCTGCATGCCGGCGAAGTGCTGACCCCGAGCCGGATCGCACTCGCGGCCTCCCAGGGCCTGGCGCAGTTGGAGGTCGTGCGCCGGCCGACGGTGGCGGTGTTCGCGACCGGCGACGAACTCGTCGAGCCGGGCATGCCGTTGCAGCCCGGGCAGATCTACAACTCCAACCGCGAGCAGTTGATGGGGCTGCTGCGCGCCGAGGGCCTGGAGCCGGTCGCGTTCCCGACGCTGCCAGACGACCCGGCGCAGATCGCCTCGGCGCTGCGCCATGCCGGCGAGGCCTTCGACATCGTGCTGACCTGCGGTGGCGTGTCGGCCGGCGAAAAGGACCACCTGCCCGAACTGCTGCAGCGCCGCGGCCGCGTGCGCCTGTGGAAGACGATGATGAAGCCGGGCATGCCGCTGCTGCTTGCAGAGGGCGGGACGCTGGGGCCGGCGCTGTTCCTGTGCCTGCCGGGCAATCCGGTCTCGGTGCTGGCCACGTGGCTGGCGGTCGGCCGGCGCCTGGTCGATGGCCTGCAGCGGCGCGCCCCGCGGCCGATCCGGCGCGCGCGCCTGCGCGATGCGTGGACCAAGAAGCACGAGCGGCTGGAATTCCTGCGCGGGCGCTGGTCGATCGACGAGGACGGCGTGTCGCGCGTCGAACCCAACCCCGCCGACGGCTCGCACCGGATGCAGGCGGCGGCCGATTCGGACGTGCTGATCGTGCTCGAGGCCGGCGCGCGCGAGTACCCGGCCGACAGCGTGGTCGAAGTCGTGCCGTACTGAGCGATCCGGCGGTGGGACGACCCGGTCGCCCGCGACGGGCGATAATCGGCGCATGAGCATTCCCGAGATCTCCCCCGACGAGGCCCTGCGCCGTCGCCGGGCCGGCGTGCGCCTGATCGACGTGCGCGACGCCCACGAGCGCGTGACCGGCATGGCCGAAGGCGCCGAAGGCGTCGACCGCGCGACGCTCGAAGCCGCGCCCCAGACGCACGTGCCCGACCGCGCCGCGCCGCTGCTGCTGATCTGCCAGAGCGGCCGGCGTTCGCTGCAGGCCGCGCACGCGCTGGCCGCGGCCGGCTACACCGACATCGCCTCGGTCGCCGGCGGCACCAGCCGCTGGCAGGCCGAGGGGTTGCCGACGACGTTGCCCGACGGCGACATCGACCTGGACTTCCACGACCGCTACTCGCGGCACCTGCGCCTGCCCGAGATCGGCCTGGCGGGCCAGCGCCGGCTGGCCGAGGCCACGGTGCTGGTGATCGGGGCGGGCGGCCTCGGCTCGCCGGCCGCGTACTACCTCGCCGCGGCCGGCGTGGGCACGTTGCGCATCGCCGACGACGATGTGGTCGACCGCAGCAACCTGCAGCGGCAGATCCTGCATGCCGAGGACCGCATCGGCCAGCCCAAGGTCGCCTCGGCCGCGGCCACGCTCGGCGCGCTGAACCCGCGCACGCGGATCGAGGCGGTCGCCGAGCGCGTCACCAGCGCCAACATCGACCGGCTGATCGACGGCGTCGATGTGGTGCTCGACGGCGCCGACAACTTCCCGGTCCGCTACCTGCTCAACGACGCCTGCGTGTTGCACCGCAAACCGCTGGTCTACGGCGCCGTGCACCGCTTCGAGGGCCAGGTCAGCGTGTTCGACGCCGGACGCGCGCGTGGCCGTTGCCCCTGTTATCGCTGCCTGTTTCCCGAGCCGCCCCCGGCGGAAGCCGCCCCGAACTGCTCGGAAGTCGGCGTGCTGGGTGTGCTGCCCGGCGTGATCGGCCTGCTGCAGGCAACCGAAGTGCTCAAACTGCTGGTCGGCATCGGCGAGCCGCTGCGCGGGCGCCTGCTGCAGTTCGATGCACTGCGGATGCGCTTCCGCGAGACCCGGCTGGGCGCCGATCCCGACTGCCCACTGTGCGCACCGGGCCGCGACTTCCCCGGCTACATCGACTACGCGGCGTTCTGCGCCGGCTGAGCCCGCCTCAGGGCGCGGATACCGGCTCGACGAGCGGCGCGATGACCCCGTCGAGCCAGCCGATCAGCACCTGCACCAGTCGCGAGCCGCGCTGCGGCCCCGGATAGAGCACGCTGACCGGCACGCTCGGCGGCGGCGTATCGGGCAGCAGCTCGCACAGCCGGCCGGCCGCGAGCAGGTCGGCGACGTCGTAGCGCGGCACCTGGATCGCGCCCAGCCCGGCCAGCGCGCAGGCGATGTAGGTCTCGGCATTGCCGACCCCGACCCGTCCGGTCATCGGGCGGGTGACCAGGCCGTCCGCGGACTGGAATTCCCAGGGCTCCGCCCGCCCGCCGGGCGACTGGCCGAAGTGGATCGCCGGCAGGGCCGCCAGCGCGTCCAGGTCGGCGACCGGCCCGTGCCGGGCGAGCAGGGCGGGCGCGGCGCAGGTCACCTGTTGCAGTTGCCCAAGCGGGCGTGCGACCAGGTCGAGGTCGCCGATCGGCCCGACCCGCAGCACGCAGTCGATGCCGTCGCCCACCAGGTTGCTCAAGCGATCGCTGCCGCCCAGCTCGATCGCGATGCCGGGATAGGCTGCGAGAAACGCGGGCAGGGCGGGGGCGAGCAGCAGGCGCGCCATCCGCGCCGGGGCCTCGACCCGCAGCAGGCCGCTGGGCTGGGCGGCCGGCTGGAACAGCTGCGCGATGCCCTCGGCGTCGGCCAGCAGCTCGACACCGCGCGCGTACAGCCGCTCGCCGTCACTGCTGAGCCGGACCTGGCGGGTCGTGCGCTGGAACAGCCGCGTGCCCAGATGCCGCTCCAACTGGCCGATGGCGGCCGAGACCGACGACGGCGCCAGCCCCTCGAGTTCCGCTGCGCGACTGAAGCTGCCGCAGTCGGCCACGCGGCGGAACAGCGCGAGATGGCGCAACAGATCCATGATTATTCGGTAGCGCCGAAAACAAACTGTCGATTCATCGTGTTTATTCGAGCCGGGGGCTGCGGTCAACTGGGGACTCCCCCATCTCAGGAGCATGGCATGTCCAAGATCGACCATTCGCTGCACGGCAAGACGGTGCTGATCGCCGGTGGCGCGAAGAACCTCGGCGGGCTGATCGCCCGCGATCTGGCCTGGAACGGCGCCAGCGCAGTGCTGATCCACCATCACGATGCCGACTCGCTTCCAGCCGCGCAGGAGACCGCGCGCGCCGTCCAGGCGGCCGGCGCCAAGGCCGAGATCTTCTCCGGCGACCTGACCCGTCCGGACAACGTCGCCGCGCTGTTCGATGCCGGCGTGTCGGCCTTCGGCCATATCGACATCGCCATCAACACCGTCGGCATGGTGCTCAAGAAGCCGCTGACCGAGATCGGCGAGGCCGAGTACGACAAGATGTTCGACATCAACGCCAAGGCGGCGTTCTTCTTCCTGCAGCAGGCCGGCCTGAAAGTGGCCGACCACGGCAAGGTGCTGACCCTGGTGACCTCGCTGCTCGGTGCCTTCACCCCGTACTACGCCGCCTACGCCGGCGCCAAGGCGCCGGTGGAACACTTCACCCGCGCCGCCGCCAAGGAGTTCGGGGCGCGCGGCATCTCGGTGACCGCGATCGGACCGGGGCCGATGGACACGCCGTTCTTCTACGGCCAGGAGGACAAGGACGCCGTGGCCTACCACCGCTCGGCCGCGGCGCTGTCGGGCTGCAGCCGCACCGGCCTGACCGATATCGAGGACGTGGTGCCGTTCGTCCGGCACCTGGTCAGCGAGGGCTGGTGGATCACCGGCCAGACCCTGCTGATCAACGGCGGCTACACGACCAAGTAAGCGGCGACGCGCCCGCCCACCGGCCTTCACACGGGGCGGGGCACGATGAGTCCCATCCTGCCCCCGCTCCCGAGGTTGCGCATGTCGTCACGCTGGCTCTGTCTGTTGGTCCTGGCCTGGCTGCTCGTGTGGCCGCCGGGCGCGTCCGCCGCCGACCCGTGCCCGTTACTGCGCGCGCAGGTGGCGGCGCCGGACCCGGCGACGCGGCTGGCCGCGGTGGCCTGCGAGGAGCACCAGACCTGGCACCGGCCGTTCATCGATGTGGACGGGCGTTACGCGGGGTCGACCGTGCGCGAGGCCGAAACCGCGCTGCTGACCAATGGCGAGCAGGCCTGGCGCCGGGTCGCGGGCTATTGGGTGGGCGCCGGCCTGCTGCCCCGGCTGCAGCACCGGCCGGGCGCCGGCGAATGCGCCTACGCGGCCTACGGCGGTGCGCCGTCGCCCGGGTGCCGGGCGTTCCTGGTCGATGTGCCGTGGTCGGCGGCGTTCGTGTCCTGGACCGCGCGGCGCGCCGCGCTGCCCGGCTTCGAGGGTTCGCCCAGCCACGTCGACTACGTGCGCGCGGCCTACCGTAACCCCGAGACCAGCGCCTACCGCGTCGCCAACCCGGTGAGTGCGCGGCCGGCGCGCGGTGATCTGCTGTGCTACGTGCGCGCCGCCAACCGTGTGTTTGGCTTTGCCGGCCTGGCGACGCTGCTCAGCAGTGAGGACAGCGGGCTGGGCATGCACTGCGATGTCGTCGTCGGCGCGGCTGCCGAGGGCGGCAATGTCGCGTACCTGGTCGGCGGCAACGTGCTCGACGGCGTGACCATGCGGATGCTGCCGCTCTCGGCCGGCGGGCAGTTCGCCGGATTGCCGATGCGCACGCTCGACGACGTGCCGTGCACGCCCGACACGCCGGCCGCCTGCAGCGCCAACCGCCAGGACTGGGCCGTGCTGCTGCAACTGCGGCCGGCGCAGGAGCTGGCCGCGTTGCAGCCGGCGATGCCGCTGGTCTCGCCGACGGCGCCCACGCCGGTGCTGCCGACGCCGGGCCAGCCCTCGGCCCCGATGTGCTGCGTGGAATGCAGCGTCGGCGACGGCCTGCCGCGCTGCCCGTGACGCGCGCGCGTCAGCCCGCGTGCGCGCGCTGGCTCGCGGCGAACGCGGCCTGTTGCTCCGGCGTCGCCTCGCGCTGGTGCTGGGCCTTCCAGGTCTCGAACGGCATGCCGTAGAACGCCTCGCGCGCCGCGGCCTTGTCAAACGCCACGCCCTCGGCGCGCACCGCATCGCCGTACCAATCGGCCAGGCAGTTGCGGCAGAAGCCGGCCAGGATCATCAGGTCGATGTTCTGCACCTCCGGCCGGGCCTCGAGCAGATGCGCGCGCAAGCGCCGGAACGCGGCCGCCTCGGCGCGGATGCGGGCGTCGTCGGACAGCGGGGCGGGCGTGGGCTTGGGCGCATCGGTCATGGTCGATCCAGGGGGCAGGGGAGGCCGACAGGATCGGCATCGCTGCCGATGTCTGCAAGCCGGGGGCCGAATCAGGGACAATGGGGCGCTCTTTCGCCGCACGACGCCCGCATGACCGCCGCAGACCCCGTTCCGGCCCGAATCCTCGACGGCAAGCGCATTGCCGACACCCTGCTCGACGAACTGCGCGTGCGCGTGGATGCGCGCATCGCCGGCGGCGGGACGCGTCCGGGCCTGGCGGTGGTGCTGGTCGGCAGCGACCCGGCCTCGCAGTCCTACGTGCGCAACAAGCGCCGCGCCGCGCAGAAGGTGGGCATCCAGGCCTTCGACTTCGACCTGCCGGTGGGCACGACCGAGGCCGAGCTGGTCGCGCTGATCGACCGCCTCAACGCCGACCCCGCCGTGCACGGCATCCTGGTCCAGCTACCGCTGCCGGGCATCGACGACGCGAGCCGGCTGATCGAGCGCATCGACCCGCGCAAGGACGTCGACGGTTTCCATCCGGCCAACGTCGGCCACCTGGCGCTGCGCCAGTTCGGCCTGCGCCCGTGCACGCCGCGCGGCATCACCACGCTGCTGGCCTATACCGACCGCCCGGTGCGCGGCGCCAGCGCCACGATCGTGGGCGTCAGCAACCACGTCGGCCGGCCGATGGCGCTGGAACTGATGATCGCCGGCTGCACGGTGACCACCTGTCACCGCTTTACGCCGCCGGACGTACTGCGCCGCCATGTCGGCGAGGCCGACATCCTGGTCGTCGCCGTCGGCCGCCCCGGGCTGATCCCCGGCGACTGGGTCAAGCCCGGCGCGGTGGTGATCGATGTCGGCATCAACCGGCTCGACGACGGCCGCCTGGTCGGCGATGTCGGCTTTGTCGAGGCCGCGCGGCGGGCGAGCTGGATCACGCCGGTGCCCGGCGGTGTCGGCCCGATGACCGTGGCCACGTTGATGCAGAACACGATCGAAGCGGCCGAGCAGGCCGGCACTTAGCGCGACATCCGCGGCGTCCGGTCGCGGCGCGCCGGGGCCGCAAACGCGATAGAATGGCGCGCTTCCTCCTCCCCGGCACCCCGCATGCTGCGCATCCAGGCCGAAGCACTCACCTACGACGACGTCTCGCTCGTTCCCGCCCACTCGATCGTCCTGCCCAAGGACGTCCGCCTCGCCACGCGGCTGACCCGCGACCTGCGCCTGAATCTGCCGATCGTCTCGGCGGCAATGGACACGGTCACCGAAGCGCGCCTGGCCATCGCGATGGCGCAGATGGGCGGCATCGGCATCGTGCACAAGAACCTGAGCGTCGAGCGTCAGGCGGCCGAGGTGGCCCGGGTCAAGAACTTCGAAGCCGGCGTCATCCGCGAACCCTTCACCGTGGGCCCGGATACCAGCATCGGTGAAGTGCTGCGCCTGACCCGCGCGCGCAACATCTCCGGCGTGCCGGTGGTCGACGGCGGCAAACTGGTGGGCATCGTCACCGGGCGCGACATGCGCTTTGAGACCAAGCTCGACGACCCGGTGCGCAACGTCATGACCAAGCACGACCGCCTGGTCACCGTGCGCGAGGGCGCGAGCGAGGACGAGGTGCTGGCGCTGCTGCACAAGCACCGCATCGAAAAGGTACTGGTGGTCAACGACGCCTTCGCGCTGCGCGGCCTGATCACCGTCAAGGACATCCAGAAAGCCCACGACAACCCCAACGCTGCCAAGGACGCCGACGAGCAGTTGCTGGTGGGCGCGGCGGTCGGCGTGGGCGGCGACACCGAAGCGCGCGTCGAAGCGCTGGTCGCAGCCGGCGTGGACGTGATCATCGTCGACACCGCGCACGGCCACTCGCAGGGCGTGCTCGACCGCGTGAACTGGGTCAAGAAGACCTATCCCAAGGTCCAGGTCATCGGCGGCAACATCGTCACCGGCGACGCGGCCAAGGCGCTCGAGGACGCCGGCGCGGACGCGGTGAAGGTGGGCGTGGGCCCCGGTTCGATCTGCACCACGCGCGTCGTTGCCGGCGTCGGCGTGCCGCAGATCACCGCGATCGACTTCGTCGCCGAAGCCCTGCAGGACCGCATCCCGCTGATCGCCGACGGCGGCATCCGCTACTCGGGCGACATCGGCAAGGCCCTGGCGGCCGGCGCCTCGACGGTGATGATCGGCGGCCTGTTCGGCGGCACCGAGGAATCGCCCGGCGAGGTCGAGCTGTTCCAGGGCCGCAGCTACAAGAGCTACCGCGGCATGGGCAGCCTGGGCGCGATGGAGCAGGGCAGCAAGGACCGGTATTTCCAGGATTCGTCCGACGCCGACAAGCTGGTGCCCGAGGGCATCGAAGGCCGCGTGCCGTACCGCGGCCCGCTGGCCGGCATCGTCCACCAGCTCGCCGGCGGCCTGCGCGCGACGATGGGCTACGTGGGCTGCGCGACGATCGAAGACATGCGCACCAAACCGCAGTTCGTGAAGATCACCGGTGCCGGCCAGCGCGAGAGCCACGTCCACGACGTGACGATCACCAAGCAGCCGCCGAACTACCAGGCCGGCTGAGGCCGCGCCGCCACGCACTGATCCGGGATTCGCGCAAGCGGATCCCGTTTCGTATCCGGCCCCCACCTTCCGTTTCCCCAGCGCGCCCGCGCCCTCACCCGACACGACAAGCCCACGCCGATGACCGACCTGCACAGCGACAAGATCCTGATCCTCGACTTCGGCGCGCAGTACACGCAGCTGATCGCCCGCCGCATCCGCGAGCTGGGCGTGTACTGCGAGATCTGGGCCTGGGACCACGACCCGGCGCAGATCGCCGCGTTCGCGCCCAAGGGCATCATCCTCTCCGGCGGCCCCGAATCGACGACCGAGCACGGCTCGCCGCGCGCCCCACAACAGGTGTTCGACAGCGGCCTGCCGCTGCTGGGCATCTGCTACGGCATGCAGACGATGGCCAAGCAGTTGGGCGGGGAGACCGAATCGGCCGACGCCCGCGAGTACGGCCACGCGGAAGTCGCGATCGTCGTCCAGGACCGCCTGTTCGACGGCCTGAGCGACCACGCCGGCAGCCAGCGCCTGGACGTGTGGATGAGCCACGGCGACCACGTCAGCGCGGCGCCGCCGGACTTCACCGTCACCGCCACCACCGACCGCGTGCCCGTGGCCGCGTTCGCCCATGAGGTCAAGCGCTGGTACGGCGTGCAGTTCCACCCCGAAGTCACCCACACCAAGCAGGGCCAGGCGCTGCTGCGCCGCTTCGTCGTCGACATCTGCGGCTGCGCCACGCTGTGGACCGCGGCCAACATCATCGACGACCAGATCGCGCGCGTGCGCGAGACCGTGGGCCAGGACGAGGTGATCCTGGGCCTGTCCGGCGGCGTGGACTCGTCCGTCGTCGCCGCCTTGCTGCACAAGGCCATCGGCGACCAGCTGACCTGCGTCTTCGTCGACACCGGCCTGCTGCGCTTCCAGGAAGGCGACCAGGTGATGGCGACCTTCGCGGACGCCTCCAGCGCCCACGGCCTCGGCATTCGCGTCATCCGCATCGACGCGCGCGAGCGCTACTTCAAGGCGCTGGCCGGCGTCAGCGACCCCGAGGCCAAGCGCAAGATCATCGGCAACCTGTTCGTCGAAATCTTCGACGAAGAGTCCGGCAAGCTCAGCAACGCCAAGTGGCTGGCGCAGGGCACCATCTACCCCGACGTGATCGAATCGGCCGGCAGCAAGACCGGCAAGGCGCACGTCATCAAGAGCCACCACAACGTGGGCGGCCTGCCCGAGCACATGAAGCTGGGCCTGGTCGAACCGCTGCGCGAACTGTTCAAGGACGAAGTGCGGCGCCTGGGCGTGGAACTGGGCCTGCCGCGCGAGATGGTCTACCGCCACCCGTTCCCGGGCCCCGGCCTGGGCGTGCGCATCCTGGGCGAAGTGAAGGCCGAGTACGCCGAGATCCTGGCCCGCGCCGACCACATCTTCATCGAGGAACTGCGCCGCGCCGACCTCTACGACAAGACCAGCCAGGCCTTCGCGGTGTTCCTGCCGGTCAAGTCGGTCGGCGTCGTCGGCGATGCCCGCGCGTATGAGTGGGTGATCTCACTGCGCGCTGTGGAGACCATCGACTTCATGACCGCCCACTGGGCGCACCTGCCGTACGACTTCCTGGGCCGCGTCTCGAATCGGATCATCAA
Source organism: Luteimonas sp. TWI596 (assembly GCF_039674105.1). Classification (NCBI taxonomy): domain Bacteria; kingdom Pseudomonadati; phylum Pseudomonadota; class Gammaproteobacteria; order Lysobacterales; family Lysobacteraceae; genus Luteimonas; species Luteimonas sp. TWI596. The sequence goes on along the minus strand of NZ_JBDJMU010000004.1, from coordinate 85,190 downwards.
TGAGGTGCGTGGGGTCTCGCGGGTGGTGTACGACATCAGTGGGAAGCCGCCGGCGACGATTGAGTGGGAGTGAACGGGGCGCTACCCGGCGATTCGCGTCATTTGCTTCCGTCTTCGTGCGTACGGTAGATTTCCGTACACAGGAGGATTCCCATGAACAGCACAGCCGCCCGTCTGGATCTTAGGATCGACGCTCGGGACAAGGACCGGATCGCCCGCGCCGCCGCCTTGCGCGGTATGCCGGTGTCCGCGTTCGTGCGCAGTGCCGTGCTTCGGGAGGCGGACACGGCCATCGCGGCGGATACAACCGTCGCGCTGTCTCCGGCGGAATCTCGCCACTTCCTTGCGGCACTGGATGCGCCATTCCAGCCCAACGATCGCCTGCAGAAGGCGATGAAGAGCGCCGCCCGCCTCACCGATCCGCGCTGAAGGCGCATGGCACTCAGTTTCGTGCTGCTGGACAAGCGGCTGCACGATAGAACCGGATTCTCATGCGGCGTTGCCGCGCTGGATGACTACCTGCGCCGGCAGGCGAGTCAGCACCACCGCGACGGAATCGCGACCACGCACGTCCTTGTAGACGACAGCGCACCTAGGCAAGTGCTCGGTTACTGCGCGTTGTCTGCCGCCCAGTTGCAGCTGGAAGAACTCGAGCCGGGTGATCGCGCTCGGCTTCCCGCCTATCCGATTCCCGCGATCCGGATGGCGCGGCTGGCGGTCAATACCGACGCGCAGGGCCGGGGATACGGCCAGTTGCTGGTCGGACATGCGGTAAACATCGCCTTGGCAACACGGCAGACCCTTGGCGTGCGCGTACTGATCGTGGATGCCAAGGACGACGCGGCAGCGCGCTTCTACGAAGTCTACGGTTTCCGGCGCACTGCATCGCACTCGCTGGCCCTCTACCTGCCCATCTCCACGGCCTGCTCCATCGCATCAGCCTCGGCATAGCGTCCCGTCGCGGCCGGCTCAAAGGCGCTTGCGGTCCCACCGCTGCGGCACGATAATCAAAATAATGCATTTCAATCAATTTGTAATCGATTCTTTCCGCCCGTAATCCGGACGATGCACGAGCGCGGGTCCATCGTCAGCGCTCCCGTCGAAAAAGGGGAGTCCAGGAGCCATGCCATGAACGATCTGCCAGCCGACCCGATCGGTGCCGGGTGGCTCGCCCGGCGCTTCGAAGTGCTGCCCGCCGAACGGCTGCCGGTGCTCAGCCAGATAGGCGGGCGACGGGCGACGGCGGTCGAGGACGGCTTCCGTCTGGAAACCTACCAGGAGGCGATGCGGCCGTCCTCAGAACCCGCCGCGCACCTGCAGTTCCATCTTCGCCACGAAGTCCCGCACCTGGAGTTCCTCGCCCGGCTGTTCGCGCGCAGCGGGCCGGCCTTCGTCCAGGCTTGGGTGGATGCAGAGCCCACGGGCCAGTACGCCCGGCGGGCGGCTTTCCTGTACGAATGGCTGACCGGCGATGCCTTGCAAGTGCCGGCGCGGCTCGGCGGCAACTACGTCGATGCGATCGACAGCGCCAAGCTGGTCGCCGCCTCGCCTGCCCAGGTGGGCAAGGTCCAGCGCTGGCGGGTCAACGACAACCTGCCGGGCACCCGGTGGTTCTGCCCGACGGTGGTCAAGACCGAGACCGTGCTCCGCGCCGCGGACCTGGACGTGCGCGCGCTGTTCAGTGCGCTGGCGAGCGAGTTCGGCGAGGACCTCCTGATGCGCGCGGCGGCCTGGATGACGCTGCGAGAGAGCCGCGCCAGTTTCGCCATCGAGGGCGAGGCAGACCAGGACAGCCGCATCCAGCGCTTCGCCGACGTGATGGCCCGGCGCACCGGCCAGGACGCGCCCCCGCTGACCCACGAGGCACTCGCCGAACTGCAGCGCGAGATCCTGGGCGACAGGACCACGCTCGTGCATTTCGGCATCCGCCAGTCGCCCGTCTTCGTCGGCGAGCGGGTGCGCTACGAGGAAGTCGTGCACTACGTGGCACCGATGCCGGCGGACGTGCCACCGATGCTGGAGGGCCTGCGCGTCTTCCTGCATAGGACGCAGGGGCAGTCGCCGGTGATGCGCAGTGCCGTGGTGGCGTTCGGTTTCGTCTACATCCATCCGCTGGCCGACGGCAACGGCCGCGTGCACCGCTTCCTCGTCAACGACACGCTGCGCCGGGACGGGGTGGTGCCGGACCCCGTGATCCTGCCGGTGTCGGCCGTCATCACCGACGACGCCGGCGAGCGGCGCGGCTACGACCGCGTCCTGGACCGGGTCTCGCGGCCGTTGATGGAGAGGGTACGGGAGCTCGTAGCGTTCGAGCCCACGTTGACCACCTATCCGGACGGCGTGGCGTCGAATTTCGCGTTCACCGGTGCCGAAGTGGCACGGCCGGTCTGGCGCTATCCCGACCTCGGGCCACACGTGGTCTATCTGTCGGATGTCATCGCCCGCACGCTGACCGAGCAGATGCGCGAGGAATCGCGTTACCTGCGAAGCCATGCGCGCGCGCGCGCCGGGCTGAAGGAGATCGTGGAGATGCCCGACCATCAGGCCGACCGCGTGCTGCGCTCGATTGAGCAGAATCGCGGGGACCTGAGCAACGTGCTGGCCAAAGAGATGCCGGTGTTGAAGACGCCTGGTGTGTGGGACGACATCGTCGCGGCGGTGACGCTGGCGTTCAGCGATGGTGAGCCGGCAGATGCGTTGGCCGTGGAGCGCTACCGGCCGGAGCGGCCAGTAGGACGCTAGATGCGTAAGCTCAGCTCATTCTGCGCGCTGGCCGGCGTCAGCGACCCCGAGGCCAAGCGCAAGATCATCGGCAACCTGTTCGTCGAGATCTTCGACGAAGAGTCCGGCAAGCTCAGCAATGCCAAGTGGCTGGCGCAGGGCACCATTTACCCCGACGTAATCGAATCGGCCGGCAGCAAGACCGGCAAGGCGCACGTCATCAAGAGCCACCACAACGTGGGCGGCCTGCCCGAGCACATGAAGCTGGGCCTGGTCGAACCGCTGCGCGAGCTGTTCAAGGACGAAGTGCGGCGCCTGGGCGTGGAACTGGGCCTGCCGCGCGAGATGGTCTACCGCCACCCGTTCCCTGGCCCCGGCCTGGGCGTGCGCATCCTGGGCGAAGTGAAGGCCGAATACGCCGAGATCCTGGCCCGCGCCGACCACATCTTCATCGAGGAACTGCGCAAGGCCGACCTCTACGACAAGACCAGCCAGGCGTTCGCGGTGTTCCTGCCGGTCAAGTCCGTCGTCGTCGTCGGCGACGCCCGCGCCTACGAGTGGGTGATCTCGCTGCGCGCCGTGGAAACCATCGACTTTATGACCGCCCACTGGGCGCACCTGCCGTACGACTTCCTGGGCCGCGTCTCCAACCGGATCATCAACGAAGTGCGCGGGTGTCGCGGGTGGTGTACGACATCAGTTGGAAGCCGCCGGCGACGATTGAGTGGGAGTGAACGGGGCGTCTTTCGAGGCGATCGCTGTTGTCTTCCTATTGGCCAGCCTGAGTGCGACCGCGATTGCGTCCAAGCTGCCTTCGAGCCTTCGAGCCTTCGAGCCTTCGAGCGCTTCGTAGCGCTTCGTAGCGGCGGTCGGCCGCGTAACTGCAAACTGCCCGCCTTCTAGGGGCCGAATCTCCGCCATGGCCCGCTCCTTACATGCCTTGGATAGCCCATGGTGGATCGCTTGGCTGGAGCAGGCCATTGGCGACCGATCTTCAATTGTGTAAGAAAGCTCTGACATGGAGCAGGAATGGACCCGCAATTTGCTTACACGGAAGCCCCCAGTGGGGTGGACCCCGCCCGGGCCCTCATCTACCTCTGGGAGGTCCTCGACCCAGCAGGCCAGGTGGTTGGCCGCTACGTCGGCAAGGCCAAGAACGGGGCGCAGCGTCTCCGGATGGACTACCGCAAGAACGTGAACAACGTCCTTGCCGGGCGGCCCTACCGACTCAACAAGCCCACTGCCTTCCGCGCCATCCATCGCACCATGGCCGAGGCCATCCAGGCGGGTCACACGCTCCGCTTGACCTTGCTGTGCAATATTCCAGTCGGGGAAAGCATTGACGCCGTCGATCAGATGTGGTAGCGCCACTACGGGCTGCGTTAACCTCACCAGTCGAGTCTCGCCCCCCGCGACGATGGCACCTATCCTAGAGGTTGATCGATACTGCGCACTTGTCCTTGGGGAACTGCTTCATGCCTTTGCTGTCCTGGTTCAATCGCGACGCTGATCTCACCCGCGCCGCTCTGACCCCCTACCGGTTGCTTGAGCCGGTCGCCAAGCTCTCCTATGGCGAAGAAGACTCCCCGAACATGCTCATCGAGGGCGACAACCTCGACGCGCTGAAGGCATTGCTCCCCTACTACGCGGGGCAGGTGAAGTGCATCTTTATCGATCCGCCATACAACACCCAGACGGCTGTAAGCGTTCACTACGAAGACAACATCGGTCATTCGCAGTGGCTGTCCATCATGTATCCAAGGCTTCAGCTACTCAAAGAGCTTCTCTCGCCTGATGGTTGCATCTGGACCACGCTCGACGACAACGAGTCTCACTACTTCAAGGTGATTGCTGATGAAGTGTTTGGGAGAAGGAACTTCCTAGGAAATGTGGTTTGGAATCATAGCGTGCAGTCGAAAGGTTACAGCGGGAAGCTTTCGATTCATCACAACCATGTGCTCGGCTATCGAAGATCCGATGCATTTGAGTTGCTCGATTTTCCGAGGCTGGACGAGCACAACGTCAACTACTCCAACAAAGACAACGATCCGCGAGGACCTTGGCGGTCTGGTGACGTTCGAAATGCCCTGGTGCGAAAGAACTTGATGTATGACATCACCGCTCCGAACGGTAACGTCATCAAGCATCCTCCTAAGGGGTGGCGCTTCAGTCGATCGACTTTCGAAGATGAGCTGAAGGAAGGCAAGATCGTATTCTCTGTTGATCAAACGCGCATCATTCGCAAGATCTATCTAGCCGATCAGACTGGACGCGTTCCGGAGTCCCTGTGGTTCCCGCAGGATGCAGGAACTACTAGAGACGCTAAGAAGGAAGTGCGGGCTTTCGCCGCTGACGACGAATTTGAAACACCGAAGCCTGAGCGTCTGATCAAACGAGTTCTTCAGATGTCCACTCGCGAGGGCGACTTGGTTCTGGATAGCTTTTTGGGATCCGGAACAACAGCCGCTGCAGCACACAAGATGGGCCGTCGATGGATCGGCATTGAGATGGGCAGCCATGCAAGGACAATTGCGCAGCCAAGGTTGAAGCAGGTTGTCGATGGAGAACAAGGCGGCATATCAGAGGACGTTGCATGGGCTGGGGGCGGCGGTTTCCGCTATTACGAGCTGGGTGTAGCGGTCTTCGATGAGGATGGCCACATCCGTGACGGCATCAAGTTCGAACAACTCGCCGCCCACGTCTGGTTCGCTGAAACCGGCTCGGCTCGCTCGACCCGCGCCCCCAAAGAGGCCTTCCTCGGCGAGCACAAGGGGGTGGGCTACTACCTTCTGTTCAACGGGATCCTTGGGGATGTCAGCAAGTCGGGCGGCAATGTGCTGACACGTGCCTTGCTGCGCAAGTTGCCCAAGATCGATGGCCCCAAGGTCATCTATGGGGAGGCCTGCGCGCTGCCCACCGAGCAACTGCGCGAGCTTGAGATCGTCTTCAAGCAGACCCCCTACGACATCAAGGCCCGCTGACCATGGCGCTCTCGCTGAAGCTTTACCAAGCCCGTGCTCTCGCTAGCCTGCACGCCTACCTCGACGACGCGCGCCTGAAGGGCGCCAAGCAAGCGTTTGAGGACAACGTCGACAAGGGGCTGGTCACCGAATACAAGCCCATGCCGGGCCAGCCCCATGTGCCTTACGTCTGCCTGCGCATCCCCACGGGTGGCGGCAAGACCGTGATGGGCGCGCACATCATCAAGGCGGCGGGTCAAACCATCCTCGAGCGTCAGTTCCCGTTGGTTCTCTGGATGGTGCCCAGCACTCAAATCAAGAACCAGACGCTGGAGGCCTTCCGCAACCCCCGGCACCCGTATCGCCAAGAGCTCGACGAAACCTTCGGCGGGCAGGTGGCCATCTTCGATGTCGCCGACTTCGCGCAGATCCGCGTCGCTGATGTCGGCACCAAGGTGTGCCTCATCATCGGCACGGTGGCCGCCCTTCGGGTCACCGACAAGGAAGGCCGCAAGGTCTACGTCCACCACGAAGACCTTGAGCCGCATTTCGCAGGTTCGACGGCCGATCTCGATTACCTGGACCGTGGTGACAACGGCAAGGCGCTGGCGTCGTTCGCCAACCTGCTCAAGCTGCATGGGCCGTTGGTCATCATGGATGAAGCGCACAACGCTACGACCAGGCTCTCCTACGAGGTCTACGAGCGCCTCGCCCCGCGCGCGGTCGTCGAACTGACCGCCACCCCAGACGTGGATAGCTCCAACGTTCTGGTGAGCGTGTCGGCGTTCGAGCTCAAAGACGAGAAGATGATCAAGTTCCCCGTGGTGCTCAAGGAGCACTCCGGTCAGTGGGAAGTGGCCGTTAGCAGCTCTGTGGCCCGTCGCAAGGCGCTGTCGAAGGTGGCGCTGGATGAACCCGACTACATCCGTCCCATCTTGCTTATCCAGGCGGAGAGCGCGAAGGGCACGGCCACGGTTGAGGAGGTCAAGCGCCACTTGGTCGAGGTCGACAAGGTGCCCGATTCATCGATCGCCATCGCCACGGGTGACCAGCGTGGCATCGATGGGGTCGACCTGTTCGCCAAGGACTGCCCCATCGAGATCATCATCACCAAGCAGGCGTTGAAGGAAGGCTGGGACTGTTCCTTCGCCTACGTCTTCTGCTCGGTGGCTCAGATTAAGAGCGACAAGGATATTCAGCAGTTGCTGGGTCGCGTGCTCCGAATGCCTTATGCCACTGCCCGCAAGCAGGACACCATGAGCAAGGCGTACGCCCACGTCATTACCGAGAGCTTTGGTGCGGCCGCAGGCGAGCTTACCGACGCCTTGGTGAGCATCGGCTTCAACCCGCTGGAGGCCGCCGCCGGCATGCGACGCGACCTCGAGCCCATCGGCGACTTGGAACTGAAGGGCGGCGAGCACCATCCCATCCCGACCCCCGTCTTGCGTTTGAAGGTGCAGCACGCGCCGGATCTCGCCAACGCGCCCGAGCGGGACCACGAGCGGATCGTGTTTACCCCCAATGAGGACGGTGAGGGCGGTGTCGTCGAAGTCACCGGGGAAGTGGACGAGTCGACACACGAGGCAATCGTCGAAGCGGCGCCTAAGAAGGAGCGCGAGGGCGCGTTGGAAAAGCTCCGCCAGCACAACAACGTTGCCATGGCGGCCAAGGCGCCCAGCGAGCATGGCATCGTGTTCACGGTCCCCCGCTTGTGCTCCATGGAGCAGGGCGAGCTGGAGTTCATCGACCGCGGCGTCGTCACCGCTGACTTCAAGTGGGACCTGCTCGCCAGCCCGCCGGACCTGTCCAGCTTCCGCTTCAACGACGACAGCAAGACCTTCGAGGTGGATCTCGACGGGCAGGGCGTGAGCTACCACCTCGTCAAGGACGACGTGGCCACCTACTTGCCAGGCTTCGCTCAGGACCGCACCGCCACTGATCTCATAGGCTGGCTGGATCGCGAGGTGCGTGACCACACCATCGCGCAGCCTGTGCTCCGCGAGTGGCTCCGTCGATCCGTCGATGGCTTGCTGGAGCGCGGCTTCTCGCTCGGCCAGTTGCTCAAGGGCCAGTTCGTGCTCCGTCGAAAGCTGGCTGAACAGCTCGCCGCAGCGAAGGAAGCGGCCTTCAAGCAAGGGTTCCAGCAGGCCCTCTTCGAAGGCGGGCTCGAGGTAGTGATAGGGGATGGCCCCGATCACGGCTTCACCTACCCGGCCGACATGACGGCCTATCCCGCGAACTACTACTACCGCGGCCCCTACCGCTTCAGGAAGCACTACTACCCCGTGCCGGGCGACCTCTATTGGAAGACGCCCAAAGGAGTGGTCGGTGAAGAGTTCTTGTGCGCCCAAGCCATCGACATGCTGGAAGAGGTCGCGTTCTGGGTGCGCAATCTGGTCAACAAGACCCAGTTCTGGATGCCGACTTCGAAGAACCGGACCTACCCGGACTTCGTGGCCAAGCTCACCGACGGACGACTGCTGGTCGTCGAATACAAGGGGGGCGACCGCTTCACGGCTGACCAGGAGAAGGAGAAGCGGCTCATCGGTGCGCTGTGGGCCGAGCGCAGCAAGGGGAACGGCGTCTATCTCATGGCGCAGAAGAGCGACGGCCAGGGGAACAGCGTGACCGAGCAAATCAAGGCTGCTATCGCGTAATTTTCTTGAACAGGGGGAGCAAAGGAATGGCTGTCTACATATCGCAACTGGACGTTCAGAACTACCGCTCGTGCGTATCCACAACGCTCGAGCTCACGAACTTCACGCCTCTGGTGGGCCTGAACAATTGCGGCAAGAGCAACTGCTTGACCGCGCTTCAGTGGCTGGTGCGCAAGGCCAAGTTGGGCGTGGAAGATTTCCATGACCCAGCGGTGCCTGTAACGGTGACCGGCCGCATGACTGGCATCACTGAAGATGACCTAGCCACGCTCGATCCGAAGCACCGGGCGAAGATCGAGCCGAGCGTTCGGGATGGCGTGCTGATGGTGCGTCGAGAACAGCAGGTGCCGGGCGGAGACATGACTCTTCTCGTGGGGGACCCCGACACGGGCGAGTGGGCGCCTAATCCTGCAGGCATTGATAACGCGATAACGGGCCTTTTCCCTGACCCCATCCGCATCGGAGCAATGGAAAACGCCGAAGAAGACGCGAGTAAGGCCAAGACCACCACGACGATTGGAAAGCTGTTGGCCAACATGCTGGTGGCCATCCAGGAACGTCACGAAGCAGACCTTGCTCCTCATCTGTCGGCCATCTTCGGGATGGTGTCCGCAGAGGGCGACGCGCGTTTCGACGAGCTGGGGAAAATTGACGAATCCATCAACGGGAAGATCGCTGACCTTTTCCCCGGAATCCGCATCAAGCTCGATTTCCCCGTCCCTCTGTTCAACGACCTGATCAAGGCCGGCACGGTTCGAGTCTATGAGGGCGATGGACGAGGGAGGGCGTTTGGTTCCTACGGTCATGGCGCGCAGCGCGCCGTTCAAATGGCGATGGTTCGTCATCTCGCAGATCTGAAGCGTGGAGCGGCCGTAGCCGGAGGGGTGACCCTGCTGCTGGTCGACGAGCCGGAGCTCTTCATGCACCCGTTCGCCGTCGAGCAGGTCCGCGAAGCGCTGCGAGCCCTGTCCGTGGCCGGCTACCAAGTGGTGTTCTCCACCCACTCCGCCCAGATGATCCTCGCCAAGGATGCGAAGAACGCGTTGTTGATGACGAAGAAGCATCCGCATGGCACCAAAGCCCGGCCGAGGCTGCTTTCGGTGGTCGAAGAACTTGTTGCCAACCCCACGCACCAGTTACACCAAATCTTCAGTCTGACCAACTCATCGCAAGTGTTGTTTGCCGACAAGGTCGTGCTGACAGAGGGGAAGACCGAGCTCCGCTTGTTGCCTAGTCTCTTTCAAGCGGTCTCTGGAAGGACTTTGGGGCAGTCATCCCTTGCGGTTGTGCCCATGAGCGGCGTATCGGATACAAAAAAGTCTATGGAGGTTCTTGCGGCACTGGGATTGCCGGCGTGCGCCATCGTGGATCTCGACTACGCTTTCCGACAAGCAGAGAAACACGGCTTCTTGACGGCAGGCGACCCTGACGTCTCCGCCTGCAAGGCGCTTCTTCAAGGCCTGGCTGATGATGGGCTCATTACCTTGGATGATGGCGGTCTTCCCAAGAAGGGGGTGCAGGGGCCGGCCTCGAGGGCTTTCGAGTTGCTAGCGGAGCAGGCAACGGCCACCGCTCACATCGATGCGCTGGTGGCGAAGCTGCGCGATCAGTCGATCTGGCTTTGGAGTAGAGGGGCCATCGAGCCCCACGTCGGTCTCGAGGAGAAGAGCGAGAACGCCTGGCTCACTTGCCAGATCAGCATCGAAAGCGATGGCGTGGACACTGCTTGCGCAGACGCTGCTGGCATCCGATCGCTCGTCGACTGGCTCTCGCGGATCCCGGCCGAGATTGAGGCTGAGGCATGACCGGCAGAATGCGTTCTGTCTTCATGTTGGACGAGCCGGTGCGCCTACCTTCATTGCGGGGCATCGCTTCTACTTCGAGCAGGCCAAGGCGCGGCTGCTGTCGACCTTCGCGAACATCGATCAAGAAGCGAACGACGTTGCTGAAGCCTACTGGCAGGCCTCAGGCGTGTTCTTCAATCCCGATGTTCACGATGAGGCGAGCCACGCCGAAGACGCGCAGAGCGAAGGAATCATGTTCTACGAGTTGCTCTCGGAGATGCACGAGCGAACACGCTTGAGCGTGGTTGCTGGCATGTATCACCAATGGGACAAGGAGTTGCGGCGCTTCCTGTTGCGCCAGCTTCGATGGCCCGGCCTGATGCCAGGCCCGCGCACCCGAAGATCGTTGTGGACGCTCGATATCACCGAGATTGAAGCCCTTCTGCGTGGGCTTGGCTTGGAAGTGCGAGCATTCCCTAATTTTGCTCGTCTGGACGCCATGCGTCTGGTCGTGAACGTATTCAAGCACGGGGAGGGCAAATCGCTCGACGACCTTCGTCAGAGCTATCCCGAGTTCGTGCCTGCCGTGAATGGCTGGGTGCCGACGCATCCTGACGACACGAACATGAAGGTGACGGACGCTCACCTCGACGAGTTCGCAACCGCGATCGAGTCGTTCTGGACGAGTCTGCCTACTAAATTAGTCGTTGATGCCAACGCAGATCTGGATCTTCCCCGCAAGTTCGAGAATGCTCGTCGGAGAGATTTGGAGGAGCTTTCCGCACGTTGACCTCTCTGAGTGAGCATAGGCGTGTGGCATGCTCAAAGACCACTGCTAGGGTAATCCTGCGCTCTAGTTACACCGATTCGTACAGGGCTGCGTCCAGCAGCGCGGCACGGCACTCCCATAGAGCGGATTCGCCTGCATCCGTTGGCCGAGGGGAGCGGTGCCACTCAGTGAACCAGATAGCTTCCAACAGGCCGATGTACTGCTTGACGGTCTTGACCTCACCCCCACTTATAAATTTGGCTAGTTGGGGGTTGCTGCCTTTATTCACTGATACGAAAAGGTCGGGTCGCTTGACCGCAAAGAAGCGCGTAGCCACGCCGATCTTCAGCCCCTTCAGCTGAGTCAACTCGTTCAGAAGGCGGGCCACCTCAGAAAGCGACACCGGTCCATCAAGGGGCAGACGATCTAGCGACTTGCCGATTCTCTCTGGCTCGCTACGAACCAGCCCTCGGGCGTAGCCTGCGGGCTTCATAGAGCCCAGGAAGCCGCTAGATCTGGCGCCAACACCCATCAGGAGGTTGCGCTGATCCTTGGAGAGGTTCTCGAAACGAGACTCGCTCCGGAAAACTGCCTGGGTCAGACGAAGTTCCTCCATGTAAGAAGGGGAGGCTCCGGTCACGCGAATCGGCGTGCCGTTACTCAACTTGCGACCTTGCTGTTTCCGAATCAGCTCGACATATGTACTCCATGGCATTTCTAGGTCGGTTAATGAGTCGACTTCTAGCTTCGCTCTGGGTACCAGGATCCGCTGACGCTTGGCGGCTTTCCAGGTCAGTGCATACTCGTCTAGCCATTCTTTTGTAAGCTCGGTGCCTCGCTGCCACTGCTCTCGGACGTAGGCTTCAATGGCTTGGAGTTCGGGATCGCTGTCCGTGCCTTCGAGCAGAACTGACAGTTCGGTGTTGCCCGTATAGGCCGCGGTCGTGAAGTTGGCAGAGCCCAGAATAGAGCGGACCTGATCTCCATGGCGACCGATGATCACTTTCGGATGGAAGGTGCCGTGGGAGTTAATCATCAGCCGGAGGCGGCCCGGCTTGTTGGCCAGATCTTCAAGTGCTGCAGGCTCGGTCTGGGCAAAGGCGGTGCCTACAATGGCATAGCGGACCTTGCTAAGGTCCAAGGCCTTCCAATGCCGTCCCTGGCCCTTGCTTGAGGTCGCCCAAGCCACGCATAGGTCAATAATGGACGATGTGCGCGTGAGCGTCTGGAGGGTTGCGAACAGCGCCTTCGTGTCCGTGATGATAGTGGTCTTCAAGGGCTCCTCTACTAATGCCATTTGATGTTAGTGAGATACGGCAGTCCGGATTTGACCGGCCGCAGATATAAGTTCGCATTCGCTCGGGCGAGTGCGGTCGAAATTATATTTTAGATGAATTGAAAGAACGATGGATTTCATAGTCAACTGGGGGCTCGATTATCTGTAGCGTATGTATTGCATTTATCTCCAAAGGTGAGGTAAGTTCGTCGTGTCGCTTTTAATTTCTGCGACCGGGATTGGCGTCCCGAGAATCTAGGCGCATGAGAGGCGCCCGTCGTTTAGATGCTGGCGCTTTCTTTCGGTCAGACGCTTGTCCTGACCGGGCGGGTTCCGCCTATGGCGGGCGATGCGGGGGCCTTCGGGCCGCCGGTCCTAGATCCGGCACGCCAACTCGCATCGCCCGCCACCTCAAAAAGCTCTGGTGACGGTTTGGATCGCGATTACGGAGTACGTGATGTTGACGACCTACCTGTCCATAGCGCTTCCCGTTGATCGCACGACGGGTCGAGACCAATGCGGGGTGTTACGTCTGCATGGCCACTGTGAGTCGGTGACGCGCCCGCGCAGTCAAGCAGGCTTACTTGAGATGGTCCTCCGTTCAAAGCTTGCGCTTGGACGCACGTGGGAGCACATCCGCACCGAGGTAGGGGATTCGCACCGCTCGGCATCATTTCAAGGGCGGGAGGCTGTCTCTTCTTAGTTGAGAACGTCGGCCACGATCTCGTGATCTTCGGACACCAATGGATTGCATCGTCACCATGCCAAGGCGAATTGCTCCAAGCCGGTATGCCAGTGCGGCCAGTTGCCAGCCCCTGTGGACGGCGACTTTGACTTGGTTACGGCAGCGAGGGCGAGCCTTGGAGCGGCAGGGGCCATGAGTCGGCGCGATCAGAATCTGGCAGCGAATGAGCTGGCCTCTGTGGACGAGGTGGAACCGCTGCGCTCGCAATTCGATGCGGCGATGGCGCTGCATCGAGATGAGCTCTTCAATTATCTGAAGCGGCGCACCCGGGACGTGGAGACTGCCGCCGACCTCGCGCAAGAGACGTTGTCGCGCATGATGGTGTACCGCGACGCCTCTAACATCGAGAGCTACGAGCTGCTGATGTACCGCGTCGCCCACAACCTAGTGCTCGAACACCAGCGCGCCCGGCATCGGCATCGGGCTTCGGATCACGTGTCGCTGAGCGTTGTCGGTCCCATCCGGGCCGAAGAAGCGACCGTGGAGGACATCGCGGACGCACAGCTGACGTTGAAGCTGCTCAAGCGAGCTCTGATCGACCTGCCACCCAAGTGCCGGATGGCCTTCATGCTCAGCCGCTTCGAGGGCCTGACGTATCCGCAAGTGGCCTCGAAGATGGGCATCTCGGTCAAGACGGTGGAGAAGCACATCAGCAAAGCCTTGCTTGCGTTCCGAGCGGCAGTGGGCGACCCCGACGAGTAAGCTGTTGGCCCCGATTTGAAAGACCTTACCGGCGCGAGTAGTATCGACCGCTCATCTGAATAGGGGCGTCCTCGTCACGGGCGTCGATCAAGAATGAGTCAGGAGCAGGAGCGGATCGCTCAGCAGGCCGCGGCCTTTCTGGTGCGAAGCCGGGAGGAAACCCCGGCCCAGCGGCGCAAGCGAGAGATCTGGCTGGCCCAGGATCCGCAGCATGCCCGGATCTATCAGCAGTTGCAGCAGCTGGATGAAGACGCGACATCCCTGCTGGACGACCCCGAGTTGCGCAAGCTCATCGCGGAATTCCGGCAGTCGCCCTGATACGGTCTGACCGGCGGAGCGCTGCAGGATTGCGGCTTTTGGATGCTCCGCTGCGGCCTCGGGTCTGTTCAGAATTGCTGATAGGATCGCGCCATCGAGGTAGTCTGCCTTGGCCGTGCCTTCATGAAGACCGAATCCGAACGTATCGCGCAGTGTGCCGCCGATTTTCTGGCACGCAGCTGCGAAGAGACCCCCGACCAACGCATGGAGCGCGAGGCGTGGCTGGCCGCAGATCCGCGACATGCGCGAGTCTACCGTTACCTTCAGCGCCTGGATGAGGACGCTCGCGGTCTTCGCGACGATCCGGAGTTGAGGGCACTTCTCGAGCAGGACGATCCGGACTCACCCTAGCGTTCTCTGATTGCCGTATTCGCGCAGGCTGGTCAGATGCCGCAACGCGCATGGGCACTGCTTGGGTAGGGGATCTCGGCCGCTCGACATCAAACCCGTTGAGGAGGCGTACCGGCACTTCGCCGCGCCGAGAACGGGAAGAGGATATGCGGCTTCTGCAAGCCCGCCAGAGCGGGCTTCGAGTTATCTCGAAGAGAGGTGTGCTGGCAACGGCTGTGATGTCGCTGCTGCCGATTGCCGGTTCCATTGCACAGGAGCCTGAGACGGCAGAATCGGAATTGCCCGCGGAGACCCGCGATAGCGACCCTGCCGCCGTAGAGCTGGGCGCGGTGCAAGTCACCGGCACCCGCATCCGCGGCGGCACGACACCGTCGCCGGTGGTGAGCATCGGAATCGAGGCCATCCGGCAGGAGGGCTTTTCCGATCTGGGGGAGGTGACCCGCAGCCTGCCGCAGAACTACGCCGGCGGGCAGAATCCGGGCGTCGTGCCGTTCACGGTCTCGGGGGCAGGCGGGCAGAACACCAATGTCACTGGCGGCTCGTCGCTGAACCTCCGTGGCTTGGGCCAGGATGCGTCGCTGACGCTGCTCAATGGCCGCCGCATGGCGTACGGCGGCGTCTCGCAAGGGGTGGACATCTCGGCCATTCCGGTCGAGGCGGTCGAGCGTATCGATATCGTCCCCGATGGCGCCTCGGCGATCTACGGCTCCGATGCGGTCGGCGGTGTGGCCAACGTGGTGCTGCGGCGCAGCTTCGATGGCGTCGCGGTGGGCGCGCGGTACGGCGGCGCGACATCCGGTGGCCTGGCCACGCAGGAGTACGCAGCCACCGCCGGCACCACTTGGAACAGCGGCGGGCTCATCGCCACGTTCAAGGATGTCGCCACCGATGCCATCTACGCGCGTCAGCGGTCCTACACCGCGCACCTGCGCGACCCGTGGACGTTGTACCCGGAGAGCGACCAACGCAGCGGGCTGCTCAGTGTGTATCAGCAGTTGGGTGCGTCGGTGGAAGTCGGTCTGGATGCGCTCCGGACCACGCGCACCCAAGACTATGGCGTCTACAACGATGTCGGCAACCAGTTCGTCCGCGCCACGCCAAAGACCACGACGTGGCTGGCCTCGCCCAGCGTGACGTGGTTCCTGCCCAACGACTGGACGGTCAGCACCTCCGCGGCCTGGGCCCGTACCCGTCACGACCAGGTCCAGACCACCGAGCGGCTGACGACGGGCACGCGCTCGGTCACGGACCTGTGCGTGTGTTCGGGTAGCCGTGTCGTGGAGGTGGGCGCGGAAGGGCCGTTATTTGCGCTGCCGGCGGGCGATGTCCGCGTGGCGATGGGTGCCGGAGAGCGACAGAACGATTTCCGGGAATACAACCAGGTTGCCGATGTCGCGACGATCGACGGGGAGGACTCCAGTCGCTTTGCGTACGCGGAGTTGCACCTGCCGCTGCGTCGGCCGGGGCAGGATGGGGCAGGGCGGCTCGAGCTTTCGGCTGCCGTGCGCGGCGAGGACTATGCGAGCTTTGGCAGCGTGCAGACCCCCAAGCTCGGGCTGATTTATGCGCCCAGCGCGGACCTCACGCTGAAGGGCTCGTGGGGACGTTCGTTCAAGGCGCCTACGCTGTACCAGTTGCTGCGCAGCGAGCAAGTGGTGCTTCGTTCGGCGGCAAGCAGCGGGGGCACCGGGTTACCGGCCTCGGCCACCGTGATGTACCTCGATGGCGGCAACCCGGACCTGCAGCCGGAGCGGGCACGCACCTGGACGGCCTCGGTCGCGTTGCACCCGCAGGCCCTGCCGGGCTTCGATGCTGAGCTCACCTGGTTCGATATCGACTTCACCGGTCGCGTAGTGCAGCCGATCACGGACCCCACGCAGGCGCTGAGCAATCCGGCGTATGCCGAGTTCGTGCAGTGGGCGCCCTCGGCGGAAGCGCAGGCGGCGCTGATCGCCCGCGACGGTGACGGCCTGATCACCAACCAGGCGGGGCGCCCTTACCTGCCGGCCGACGTGGCGGCCGTGGTGTTCTTCCAGTTCCGCAATGCGGCGGCGCAACGGATCCGCGGGCTGGATGTCACCGGCGCATATCGCTGGGACCTGGCGTCCGGGCGGCTCACGTTGCGCGGCGCGGCGAGTTGGCTCGACAGCGTGCAGCGGTTCTCCACGGCGGACTTCGATCTGGCCGGCACCCTGCACAACCCGCCTGCGTTCTCCGGGCGCCTGGGTGCCGTGTGGACCGCAGGCCCGGTCACGGCGTCGACGTTCGTCAACCACAAGCAAGGCTTGAAGAACGTGGTGGCCGAGACGCGGACGGCCTCCTACACGACGGTCGATGCGACTTTTCGCTATGCCTGGGAGGAGTCGGGCGGGCGAAGCCCGAACTGGGTGGTTGCACTCAATGTGCAGAACCTCTTCAACCGCGCGCCGCCGCTGCACGACATTGCCACGGTCACGCCGTTCCAGGTGCCGCCCTACGACGCCACCAATTTCTCCCCGATCGGCCGCTTCGCCAGCGTGTCCGTGACCCGGCACTGGTGAGCCGCCATGAGATACGAATGGAACGCTGGTCCGATGAAGCTGCGGGGCAGGGCATGCGGTCGCCTGTGCGTTGGCCTGCTCGCGCTGGCCGCGTGCGTGGGAGACGCAGGCGCGGTGACCCCGCGGGCCTTGGTCGAGATCACCGATCTGGCCGGTCCGGTTGTATCACCTGACGGGCGCTGGGTGGCCTATCGCACGGAGCGGGCCTCCGTGGAGCGGAACACATACGAAACGGCCTGGTATGTCGCGAGCCTGGTCGATGCGTCGCCGCCTCGTCGGGTGGCCGAAGGCGGCACGCCGCTGCGGAACTCATCTGGCGTGCCACTGCCGCCGGACGTGGTGTGGTCGCCCGACAGCCGGTGGCTCCACTATCGCGCCCAGATCGATGGCAAGGTTGAGGTGTGGCGCGCGGCCGTGGACGGGGCCGCGGTGCGTCGGGCGACGCGCGACCCCGCGGATGTCCGGGCCTTCCATCTGAGTCAGGACGGTCGCACGCTCCATTACGCGGTGGGCGCGACGCGCGATGAGGTGCTCGACGCAGACCTGCAGGACTACGACGCCGGTATTCGCCTGGATGCCACGATCGCCGTGGGGCAGGGCCTGTTCCGGTCCGGCTACCTGGGTGAGCAGCCGGCCACCCAGCGGCTGCGCGACAACGAGGTCATCCGGTATCCGCTGCTCTCGGATGCGCCAGACCGTTGGCATGCGGTCGATCTGGCGACAGGGGCGCATCGGCCCACAGACGGGCCGCCCGCCGAGGATCGCGACAGTCGGCTCGACACCGCGGATGTGCGCAACGCGTGGAAGCGGGCATTAGAGCCGGGTGGTCCGCGGGCGGCCCTGGTCACGCGGGTCGGCAGTCGCGACGGGGTGCGTGAGTCGCCCGACGTGGTGCTCTCGGTCATTGACGCCACCAAGCCGTCGGCCCGGATGGTCTGTGGCGCGCCCGCCTGCACGGGGGCGGCGATCACCGCCGTGCAGTGGCGGCCAGGGGCTGAAGATGTGCTGTTCACGGTTACAGAGCCGGAGACTGGCTACACGCAGTCGATCTTCCGATGGAACACAGCGACTGGTGCAGTGCAGCCTGTGGCCGTGACCGATGGTTTGATCGGCGGCGGGCGCGACCGCGCGAGCATGTGTGGGGTCTCGACAGCAGCCCTGGCCTGTGTCGTCGCCGAGCCGAACCAACCGCCCCGGCTCGAGCGCGTGGATCTGACATCGGGTGAGCGCCGGGTGCTCCATGCCCCGAACGCACGGCTTGCATGGGATACGCAGGCGACGCCGGCACGTACGGTCCAGTGGACCGATGCACATGGAGTGCGCTTCACAGGCCAGTTCTACCCACCCGCGCAGGCGCGTACTGCTCCGGCGCCACTGGTGATCAGCTACTACTGGTGCCTCGGGTACGTGCGTGGTGGGCTCGGTGACGAGATTCCGTTTGCCGCTCTTGCCGCGAACGGCATCGCCTCGCTCTGCATCAACCGGGCGCCGGTGCGTATGGATGCGGTAGAACGTTACGAGTTGGCGCGTTCTGCGGTGGAGAGCGCGGTGGACTATCTGGCTTCACAGGGCCTGGTAGATCGGGGCAAGGTTGGCATGGGCGGGCTGAGCTTCGGCACCGAAGCCACCCTGTGGACGGCGGTGTATTCCGATGTGCTGACGGCCGCGTCGGTGAGTTCACCGATGATCTCTCCGCAGTTGCGCCTGCTGCTGGGCCTGCAGGGCGAGGCTTTCGAATCGCGCCTTGAGACGTATTGGCAACTCGGGGGGCTGGATACGAGCCATCCGCGCTGGCAACAGATGTCGCCGCTGTTCAATCTCGACCGGTTCCGCATTCCGATCCTGATGCAGATGCCAGAGCAGGAGTACATGCACGTACTGGATTACGCGATTCCGCTGATCCGGTCCGGGCGCGCAGACATGTACGTCTTTCCGCATGCCCCGCACCAGAAGTTCCAGCCACGCCACAAGCTTGCTGTGTACGAGCGCAATCTGGACTGGTTTCGCTTTTGGCTGCTTGGGCAAGAAGACGAGGGGCCGGAAAAGGCGGCGCAGTACGCGTCCTGGCGTGCCATGCGGGAGGGATTGCCGGTGTCGGAATCACGCGATGCTTCGGTTTCGCCCTCAGCCTTGCTGCCGGGCCCAGTTCTCCGCAGTGCAAAGATCGAACAGTCGAATGAACCCGCGGTCCCGTAACGGGCGGTCGTCGTCGAGGACGCGCCGGAGCTCAACCGTGTCGAGAAGCCCCTGGGCGTGCAGCTTGCCGTCCAACAGGAACGCGCGCATGTCGCGTCGGTTGCGGTCGTAGACCATCCCGATGTAGCTCATGAAACTGCCCTTGCTGCGCCGTCGCACGATGTCCTCTGGCAGAACGTCGGCAAAGGCATCGCGCGCGATGGCGCGATTGCGACCACCGGCAACCCACATCCAGCTTGGGACACGCAGACACGCTTCCACCACGGGCTGGGAGAGGAGAGGCATCTCCATATGGCGAACCTTGGCGCGTGGGGCGCTGTCGCGGAACATCTGCGTCACCGTAAGGGCGAATACGCGTTCGCGGTCGCCAGGCAACGCGTCGTCCGCGCCGTCGAGCCATGGATGGGGAGCAGGTGGCGGCAGGACGGCATGGCTGGCGAGAAAGCGCGTGTCGGGCGCCAACAAGTCACGCGGCCGCTTGAAGAGCTTGGCCAGGGTCAGTTTCCCTGCTTTCCAGCGCGTGCAGCCATGCAGGGTGGCGAGATCGCGGATTGCAGCGGTACCGCAGGCCATGCCTCGACTGCGGAAGGCGTCGGCTGCTGGCGCGGCCGACTTGAGGTAAGCGAACACGGCATCGCCCCCGCCACCCGTCAGGAATGTATCGGTACCGAGCTGGTCTGCCACCGTCTGGACGGTGGCATCGATGATCTGCTGCAGTGCGCCCACGCGCGGTAGCGGGGTCCGCACGGGCAGGGGAAAGTGATGGTGGGCCGCATCGAGCCGGAGTTCGGCAATGTGCAGCGGTGCGCCGAGCCGATCGGCAATTTGGGCCGCGTAGTGCTGCTCGTCTGCGCCTGGTGTGGGGGCGCGTAGTGTGCTGCAGACCAACGGATCCGATCGTTCCTTCAGACAGATGCCGACGACGGATGAGTCGAGGCCGCCCGACAGTTCGAGGAGCAAAGTGCCTGCATCGCTGGCGGCAGCCATCACTGCACGCGTGACTGCACTGCGGACATCGGCCGCCGCCTCGCGCGGATCGGTGTGTCGCTGGTTCGCTTCGGTAAATGTCCAGGGCGACCACGTCTGCGTGATCCGGCAGGTGGCGCCGACATGCAGGGTGCTGCCCGGAAGAAGCTCTCGCAGGCCCTCAATGCCCGTGCGATCCATCTTGGCCTGCGGGTAGGCGAGGCAACGGGTGATCGTCTCCCAGTCAATACCTCCCGCCTGAAGAGGCACGTCACGCATGAGCGCAATGTCAGAGGCAAAGATCGCGCCCTGCTGGCGCGGCACGTAGATGCAGGGAAAGGAGCAAGCGGGCGCCGGGTCGCGGGTGAGGCTCACCCCTCCGTCTGCTGCCCGCAGTACCAACAGGTACTCGCCCCAGCAGTGACGCGCCAGCCACGTGGGCAAGGCATCTTGCTCGATGCCGGTGGCGAGGCGCCTCAGGTTTTCGACACGAGCCCCCGAACCGTCGAACAGACGCCCAAGCAGGAGGCCGCCAGCTGGGACATGCAGAACCGGCGTGTCGTCTGAGACGAGCAGCGCGGCCGCGCCCACATCGAGGCGCTTCTTTAAGCCGATCGCTGCGAGCTTCGGCGTCAGCGCATCCGCTGCTGCTGGGTCACCGATCAAGCCGAGGTAGCGGTACCGCATCAGATCACCCGAATCGGTGTGTGCGCCATGGCATGCCCGACGCTGTCGTTGAGGACCAGATCACCGGCCTGTACCCAGCAGTGAGCGGAGAACGGTGACCCGGTCACGCCGATCACGAGGCGTGCGAACAGGCCGTGGCCAGAGAGAAAACGCAGGAGGCTCAGCGAATCGAGTAGGCAGCAGGTCTCAATGGGGACGGCGAGACGTGCGCGAGCAAATGTCCCCGCTGCATCGATTAGCCCACTTTCGTCGATGCTCCCGGCAGTCTCGGCACCACGCGTTCTGGCGGCGCGCTCGCTCGATATCGAAGCAAGAACGTTGATCAGGGCGCGGGTCTTGAGTGCAATGCTCAGCTTCGTGACGAGTACCAGCGTCCGCAGTTGCGCGCCAATGGGCATTGCCGCCGACAAGGGCGCCTGTTCAAGTGCGCTTCGCCGTGGCGGTGTCGGCGGGACCCGGTCGAAGAACGTGGTCCGTTGCGCTTCTTCAGTGAGGACGCCCAATGCTGCCAGGTGCGCCAGTTCGTCTTCCGTGCAGTCTGCGCCTTCGACAAGATGCGCGATGAGGACCCGCTCCAATTCAGGCTGCAGGCGGAAGTAACGATCGCCGGTCAAATCGAGCAGGACGACGCGCCCGTCGACACGACAGAACGAGTGATCGGAGCGGAGCTGGTATGGCATGGCGGTTACGGGCGAGGGGCGCGCCATGGGCGGCGCGCCCCGTTGCCGCCTCACTGCTCAGAGATGCCACGTGCGGGGTCGTCCCCCATGAACTCGACGCCGATCAGTTCGCCCTTGGTCTCGACGCTGGCGGCGCCGAGCTCGACGACGTCGTTCGGCGATGTGGCGTGGGTCTTCTCTTGAGTCTTCATCACTGTCTCCTTTCGGTTATGTCATGGACCATCCATGACGCAGCCAGTGTTGAAGCGCCTGCTTTGTGTTCTCAAATGATTTTCGTTGTGTACTTCCAGAATTCCCTGGAAGTGTGATGCGCACCTGCAAATTGCGGTGCATCGCGCGCTTCGTTCAGTGCGGCGCGTGGCGCGTTTCGTTCAACAGCGCCACGATATCCGGCACCCGGTTGAGGCGACGGGCGTGGTAGGCGTGCAGCGCACGTGCCAGACGTGCGATGTCGGCGCACTCCCAAGCCGTGATCAATTCGTCCAGCTCGGCGTGTGCGTCGGGAAACAGGCTGCGTTTGGCAACACGGATTGGCGCGAGTCGGTCGTTGGCCTGCTGGGTGATATACCGTGTCTCGACAACGCGCGTCTTGAGCGCAATGGTGTCGAACAGCAGCCACGTCGCCTCGGCGGCGCCATCGTGTGGGGCGGGGCGCTTGTACGGTCTGTCACCGGGCAAGGCGCCACGGGCGAGGCAGGCCATCAGCCGCTCTTCCATGCAGTCGTAGAGCTCGCGCAGGGCGGCCTCGGTAGGCAGGGGCACGTAGAAGCCGTCTCGCGAATGCGCATCGACCAGGCGTTCGCCGCTCAGCCGATACAGCGCGTTCCGGACCGGGGTGAGGCTGGTGGTGAGCTCATCGGCCAATGTGGCCGGTTCCAGACGCTGCCCTGGGACGAATCGCCCACGCACGATCGCGTGCCTGATCTTGTCGCACGCGTCCCAGACCTTCGGAAGGGTCCCCATCATCATTGCTGTCCTCCGTGGCTGCTTGCTCCCCCTGTCCTTGGGCCGATCTTACTGTTCGAGGAACGCGCTGCAACTGCGCGGCCACGGCGCCTGTTCGAGTGAGTGGGCGTGAACGCGCGGACACCCATGCCGCGAAGGTGCTGCTTGGTGCAGGTCAACGATCAGCCGCCGCTTCCTCCGGGCGCGGGCAGGCCGGGTATCGGCTGGGAATGTCGCCTTCACAGGTGCCTGCGTAGCGATCGCCGTGATGCATTATGCAGCGGTGGATGTGGTCGAATTTGTCCCTAGACAGCTTTGCGTTCTCCGCGCCGGTGATCGCGCTGGCCGGGCAGCGACCTGTCGTTTCCACGCAATCTCCATGGTGCCTGCAGCGCGTATGCATCCGGGAGCGCCAGAATACCGGGGTCAGGCGAGCAGACTGGCCACATGTCCGTGGGCCGGATCGCCATCTTTGGATGACAGTGAGATGCAGACACCAGCAGAGCAACCCGAACACGCGCGGCAGGATTACGAAGCGCTCGCCGCCGCCCACGTTTCCATGCGGCGTGTGCTCGCCTTGTTCGCGCCGTACCGGCTACGCATTCTTTCGGTCGTGGCGCTGTTGATCGTTGGCTCCATGATCGGCATGGCCGCGCCGTTCCTGCTGCGGGCCATCATCGACGATGCACTGCCAGGCGCCAACTTTGCCCTGCTGCTCTGGCTGGTCGGCGGGCTGGTCGCGGTGGCGGTGCTGGGGGCGGCGATCAGTACGGTGCAGACCATTCTGTCGGCCCGGATTGGGCAGGCGATCCTGCACGATTTGCGCGTGCGTGTGTATGCGCACCTGCAGTCGCTGTCGCTGCGATTCTTCGCCGGCAGCCGCACCGGCGAGATCCAGTCGCGTATCGCCAATGACATCGGCGGCCTGCAATCGTTGGTGACCGATGCCGGCAACGAGCTGGCGCGCAGCCTCAGCACGGTGCTGATGACGGCCCTCGCCATGTGCCTGCTCGACTGGCGGCTGGCGTTGTTCTCGCTGCTGGTCGTTCCGCTGACGGTGGTGATCAGCCAGTGGGTCGCCAAGCTGCGCGAGGCCATTACCTACGAGCAGCAGGCCAGGCAGGCGGATCTGTCTGCGGCGGTCCAGGAATCGCTGTCGCTTTCGGGCATCATCCTCGCGCGGACCATGGGCCGCAGTGGGTTCCTGGTTCGCCGGTTCTCCCGGACCTCGCAGGAGGTCGCGGCCCTGGAAGTGCGCTCGCGTACTGCCGGTGAATGGCAGTGGGCGCTGATCGGGTTGGCACTGTCGATCCTGCCTGCGCTGACGTTGCTGCTCGGCGGTTGGTTGATGGGCGGCAGCACGCCGCTGACCATCGGCACGCTGGTGGCCATGATCGCCCTGCAGGAACAGTTGCTCTGGCCTTTCGAGCAGTTGCTTCAGTTGGGGCGCGACATGCGTACCACGCGCGCACTGTTCGCGCGCATCTTCGAGTATCTGGATACGCCCGTCGAGATCACCGAGCGCACTGGTGCGGTGACGCTCGAGCGTGCGCAGATGCGTGGCCAGGTGACGGTCGACGGCGTCAGCTTCCGCTATGACCCGAACAACGGGCCGGTGCTGGAGGACATCAGTATCGATATTCCGGCAGGCACCCATGTCGCCATCGTCGGGGCCACTGGATCGGGCAAGACCACGCTTGGCCATCTGCTGGCCCGGCTGTACGACGTGGATGGGGGGGCGATCCGCTACGACGGGGTCGATGTGCGCGATCTCAGCTTCCAGTCACTGACCGGTATGCTCGGCGTGGTCTCCCAGGAGCCGTACCTGTTGCATGCCTCGGTGGCCGACAACCTGCGCTTTGCCAAGCCGGACGCCACCGATGACGAGCTGCTGGCCGCTGCCCGGGCCGCGCAGCTGGATGCCGTTATCGATGCGCTCCCCGAGGGTTATGAAACGTTGGTCGGTGAACGCGGCCAGCGCTTCTCCGGCGGTGAGAAACAGCGTCTGGCGCTGGCTCGCACCATCCTGCGCAACCCGCCGGTGCTGTTGCTCGATGAGGCCACCAGTGCGCTCGATACGCAGACCGAGCAGGCCCTGACCGAGGCGCTGGCGGTTCTGTCGAAAGACCGCACGACCATCACCATCGCGCATCGGCTGTCGACGATCCGCCGTGCCGATCTGATCGTCGTGCTGCAACGGGGGCGGATCGTCGAGCAGGGCACGCATGCGCAGCTGCTGGCCCAGGGTGGCCGCTACGCCGGGCTTGTGCAGTCTTTCTCGCACTAGTTGCATCGCCTGGCGACCGCATCATGACCTGAGGCGCGGCGGCGTTACGGTGCCGCCGCGCCGCCCAGCGCCTGGATCAGCGCGACATGGTTCTGCAGCCGCGCAAGATGCAGCGCGGCGTACCCCAAGTCTGCGCTGCGGCGCCGCTCCTGCGCGTCCAGCCAGGCCCGCAGGGGCACCTGCCCGGCGCGGTAACGCGCTTGGTAGAGGCGCTCGATCTCGATCGCCTGATCGCGTACGCGCTGCTGGGCGGCTTCCTGTTCGGCAAGCTGTGTGCTCGCCGACAGCGCTTTTTCCACATCCGCCAGCGCCGTGTACAGCGATTTGCGGAACAGGACCACGGCCTCCTCATGGCGCGTGCGCGCGATGGCGGTGTTCAGGCGCATCTCGCGGACGTTGAGGAATGGCAGGGTCAGATTGGCGCCCAGCGTGGCCACCGGATTGCTCAGTACGTTGAGCAACTCCTTGCTGGATGTGCCCAGGGCGCCGGTCAGCGAGAGGGACGGGTAGTAGCGGGCTTTCGCCGCGTCGCTGGCGGCCAGGGTGGCGCGTAGTCGCAGTTCGGCGGCGCGCAGGTCCGGCCGGCGGCCGAGCAGGTCGGCGGGCAGCCCGGCAGCGATGCTCGGCAGGACGCTGACCGGCAAGCGCTGGGGTTCGCTACCGGGCGTGGCGGCGCCATCGAACAACACGCCCAGCGCCTGGCGCAGGTCGGCACGCGCCTGGATCAATTGGCTTAGCTGTGCTTGTTGCTGGGCCAGCGACTGTTCGGCCTCACGCGGCTCCAGTCCGGAGACTGCGCCGCTCTGGTACTGCGCCTGCACCAGCTCGCGGGTACGGCGGGCGTAGGCCAGGCCTTGTTCCGCCAGGTCGATGCGTTCGTTGGCCAGGCCCAGTTGCCAGTACAGGCTGGCCGTGGTGCCGATCAGCGTCAACGCCACGGCATCGCGGTCCTCGGCGCTGGCTTGCGCCTCGAACACGGCGGCGTCGCGCTGCGCGCCCAGCCGATCGAACAGATCCAGCTCCCAGCTGGCGCCCAGCGTGGCGTTGGCGCTCTCGGTGGTGGCGCGGGCGTCGCCCGACAGCGGACGGCTCAGGCCGTGACCGACACCGCCGTTGACGGTCGGGCGCAGGGCATTGCCTGCCAATCTGGCTTCCAGCGTCGCGCGGCGCACGCGAATGGCGGCGGCGGCCAGATCAGGGTTGCGCGCCAGCGCAAGCCCCACCCAGGCGTCGAGCTGTGGATCACTGTAGGCGCGCCACCAGGTGTCGGCGCGAACGCCGGCGCCGGCAGGCGGGGCATGTTGGTAGGACACCGGCAGGGGGACGTCCGGCACCCGATAAGGCGTTCGGGTGAACGCAGCGCAGCCGGTCAGGAGCACGCTGCCCAGTGCGATGCAGGAAATCAGGGGGCGCATGATCAGTCCCTCGCCAACGCTTGGACGGGATCGAGCCGGGCGGCGTTGCGTGCCGGCAGGAAGCCGAACGTGATGCCGATCAACGTCGAGCAGGCCACTGCCAGCACGATCGACCAGGCGGAAAAGGACAACGGGAAACCGAGTCCGGCGATGCTGGCGACCAGACCGAACGCCAGTGCCAGCGATACGCCCAGAACGCCGCCGACCAGACACACCAGCACCGCCTCGATCAGGAACTGTTGCAGGATGTCGGACTGTCGCGCGCCGATGGCCATGCGCACGCCGATCTCGCGGGTGCGCTCGGTCACCGACACCAGCATGATGTTCATCACGCCGATGCCGCCGACCAGCAGGGCGATCATGGCGATGGTGGAGATGAGCAGCGTCAGTGTGCTGCCGGTGCGGGAAATGGTCTGGCGGATCTGATCTGAGTTCATGACGAAGAAGTCTTTACCGCCATGGCGTTCGGTCAGCAGCGCGGTCGCGGCCTGCTGGGCGATCTTGCTGGAGACGCCATCGCTGACCCGCACGGTGATGTTGTCCAGGTGGTACTTGCCGACCAGGCGGGTGGAGGCGGCCGTGTAGGGGACATAGAACGTGGGCGTCGAGCCGCCGAAACTGTTCTGGGTCGGCTTCAGCACGCCGATGATCTCCACCGGCATGTTGCTCAGCAGGACCACCTCGCCGAGCGGGCTGCCGCCATCAGGCAGCAGCGCTGCGGCGGCCTTCGGGTCGATGACCGCGACCTGTGCGTGTTGTTCGGCGTCGTGCTGATCGAAGAAGCGGCCTGCGGCCAGGCGCAGCCCGCGCACCCGGAAGTGACTGGGGCCGACCCCGGTGACCTGTGCAGACACCGCGCGCGCGCGATACAGCGCGGTGACGCTGCTCGACAGATTGGGTGTGGCGCTGTCGACATAGGGCTGCTCCGCCAGCGCCTGGGCGTCGGCGGCGATCAGTGTCTCCACTGCGTCGGCGCGGAGGTCGCCGAAGTCCTGCCCCGGATAGATGTCCAGGGTATTGGTGCCCAGGTCGCTGATCTGCGCCATGACCTGCTGCTGCGCGCCACGGCCCAAGGCCACCACCGAGACCACGGCGGCAATGCCGATGATGATGCCGAGCATGGTCAGGAAAGTGCGCAGGCGGTGTGCGTGCATGGCCCGCAGGGCCATGACGAAGGCTTCGCCGAACCGGTCGACGAACACCCGCCATGAACTGGCCGGCACTTGCGGCGGCGCCGGCACCGTGCGCGGCGCATCGGCCGCCGCGTTGCGGCGGTCGGCAATGATCGCCCCGTCGCTGATTTCGATCACCCGTTGCGCATGGCGAGCCACCGCCATGTCATGGGTCACCAGAATGATGGTGTGCCCTTCGGCGTGCAGTTCCTTGAGGATGCGCATCACTTCTTCGCCGCTGCCGCTGTCCAGTGCGCCCGTGGGTTCGTCGGCAAGAATCACCGCGCCACCGTTCATCAACGCCCGGGCGATCGACACGCGCTGCTGCTGCCCGCCTGACAGCTGACCTGGGCGATGCTGCGTCCGGTCGCCCAGCCCGAGCCGTTCGAGCAAGGTCCGGGCACGAGCGTGGCGCGCTGCGGCATCGGTGCCGACATAGACGGCCGGCAGTTCGACGTTGCTCTGCGCGGACAGGTCGGCAAGCAAGTGGTAGCGCTGGAAGATGAAGCCGAAACGCTCACGGCGCAGCGCGGCCAGTGCGTCCGGCGCCAAGTCACCGGTTTGCTGGCCGGCGATCCGGTAACTGCCTGCGCTCGGGCGATCCAGGCAACCGAGGATGTTCATCAGGGTCGATTTGCCCGAGCCCGAGGCGCCGACGATGGCCACCATCTCGCCGGCGTCGATGCGCAGGTCGATGTCCTTGAGCACGGTGACCACGCCTTCGCCGGCAGGAAACTCCCGGCGCAGGGCACGCATTTCCAGTAGCGCAGCGTTCATGCTCAAAAGCCCATCAGGCCGGGGTCGGCCGTCACGGTCTCGGGCTTTGCCTCGCCGATGATCACTTGCTCGCCCGGTTCCAGCCCGGCCAGGACCTGCGCTTTGGCGTTGGTGCGCAGGCCGATTCGGACCTGCCGCTCGGAGACCTGGCCGCGCGGGTCCATCACCCGGACGCGATGGGTGTTCTCCGCCACCTGCTCACCCAGCGCAGCGGTCGGCATCAGCACCGCCCGTTTGACCGCGGCGATCTGCACCGAGACCTGCGCGGTCATCGAAGGCCGCAGCGTGCCCTCCGGGTTGGGCACGTCGAACAGCGCGTCGTAATAGATGGCCTTGGCGGTATTGGCCGTGCCTGCCGCGGATGCCGCACCTCCCACCTCGTTGACGATGGACTCGGGGGCGGGCTCGATCTGCTGGATGCGTGCCTGGTAGCGTTGACGGCGATTGCCCAGCGTGGTGAACCACACCGTCTGGCCGGGCTGAATCTTGTCCACGTCGGCCTCGGCGATCTGGGCGCGCACCGTCATCACGTCCAGCTTGGCCAGCATGACGATGGTCGGCGTGGACTGGAACGAGTTGAGGGTCTGGCCCTGCTTGGTGACCACCGCCACGATGACGCCGTCCATTGGCGCGACGATGCGGGTATAGCCCAGGTTGATGCCTGCGGTCTCGACCTGGGTACGCGCTTGTTCGAGCTGCGCCTGTAGCGAGGCGATCTCCGCACCGGCGGTATCCAGCGCGGCCTTGGCGGCCTCATGGTCAGCGCGCGAAGTCGCATCGGCCGCCAGCAGTTCCTGCTGACGCTGGAAGGTGAGTTGCGCTTGCATCAGCGCCGCTCGCCGCGCGGCGAGCTGGGCTTGCAGCGCGTTCACCGACGCCTCGGCGTTGCGCAATGCGATCCGCTGCGGCTGGGCATCGACTTCGGCGATCAGATCTCCGGCCTTCACTTTCTGGCCCAGCGCCACGTGTAGCCGCTGGACCTGGCCCGACACCTGGGCGCCGACGGCGACCAGCTCCTTGGCGCGCAGGCGGCCGACCGCCAGCACCGTCTGCTCCAGGTCGCCCACAGTGACCGCGGCCGTGGCGTGCTCGACGGCCGGCTGGGCATAGATTCGCCACAACACGATGCCCGCGATGACGCAGGCAGCGACCACGGCGCTGACGGCCCATTTGCGATTCAAGATCATGTGTCCTCTCGTGGAGGCGCTGCGCCGTGGCCCAACCTGGCGCACACGGCAGCGCCCGATGCTCGAAGCACGGAAGGCTGACAGCGCCGAGTGGCGAAGCATTGGCGATCGTGTGGAGATTGGATGGGGACGGCTGGATGCCGCCAGCGCGCCGCCGGGCTAGGGCGGCCGCGTGCCCCCTGATTCTTGGCATCCAATCTCAGGGGGGAGGTTCAAACATCGCTTGCAACGCGACAGGCCCTTGGTGTGCGCGTGCTTGTGGGGGAGGGCGGGGGTGGGGCAGCGGCCCCGCTTCTCCGTGAATCGCGACGTTCCGGTGCCCATCGGCGCAGACGCTGGCGCTCCATCTTCCGATCTCGGCCGTCCGATGTTGGGCGACCGCGCTGCACCGTTCCGCGCGCGTTAGCGCCTTAACGTCCCAGTGCAGGCTCAACCCTGCCAGGCGCGAAAATCGGCGGCCAGGTCCGCGACAGACACGCTGCCCAGATGGGCCTCGAACTGCTGTTGCGCATGGGCCAGCGCATGGGCGGTGGCCGCGTTCGCGGCGCGGGCCAGCAGGCAGGTGGTCTGCTCGTCATCGCTGCCGATGGCGAACAGCGTGGGTGCACCGAGCGCGCGGTAGATCTCGAGCAGCGAGACGTCGGTCAGTGGCTTGGCGAGCGACCAGCCGCCGCCATGCCCTTTGACGGAGACCACGATGCCGGCCTCGCGCAGTCCCCCCATCGTGCGGCGGACCACGGACGGATTGGTGCCCAGCATCTGGGCAATCAACTCCGAGGTCGCCGGGCCCTCCATGTGCTCGAGATGCAGCAGCGCGTGCAGGACCCGGGGCAGACGGCTGTCTCGACGCACGGTGTGACTCCTTCTGTAACAAATGAACGCACGAGGGTTGACGCTCGCACACTTACGGTACATCGTATGTTACATGACATCCTCAAGCCGACATGCAGCGCCCCCCGAGGGGGGACACGCCGAAGACACCGCACGCGCTTTTTGGGAGCGCATCTACGCTGGCAGGACCACACCGCCGAGTGGGCGGCCGTCCAAAGTGTTGACGCGCTTTGCCGAAGGAGGCACGCCGGGGCGCGCCTTGGAACTGGGCTGCGCCCGCGGCGATGATGCGATCTGGCTGGCGCAGCGCGGCTGGATGGTCACCGGGGTCGATATCTCCGAGACGGCGCTCGAAGCGGCGCGAGTCGCGGCCAGCGCCGCGGGCGTGGCCGGCCATGTCCAGTTCGAACGTCACGACCTGGGCGAACGCTTCCTGCCAGGCACGTTCGATCTGGTGACGGCGCTGTTCCTGCAGTCGCCGATGCCCTTTGGCCGCACCCAGGTGTTGCGCCGCGCCGCGCAGGCGGTCGGGGCAGGGGGCTTGCTGCTGCTCGTCACCCATGGCTCGCGCGCGCCGTGGTCGTGGAGTGCGCCGGACACGGTGTACCCGAGCGCCGCCGACGAACTGGCCGCACTGGCACTGGCGCCAGCGCAGTGGCGGGAGGTGTTCGTCGGTTCGCTTTCGCGTACGGCGTTCGGCCCGTCCGGCGAGCAGGCGAGCGTGCTCGACACGATCGTGGCGATCGAGCGTCGCTGAGCATGTTCGAACCGGCGCCGCGTCGATGACGGGATCCATCAACTTTGTGCGCGTTGTCCTGGCCTCGCTGTTCGGGGTCGCGCCGGCGTCGACCCACACGCGATTGCATTGACGACATCTCTGAGGACACCGCGATGACCGACTCCAATCCAGGCGTGCGCGCCAGCTGTCACTGCGGTGCGGTGGTGATGCAGTTCAACCACGCACCCGTCGAGGTCATCGACTGCAACTGCAGCCTGTGCCGGCGCTACGGCGTGCTGTGGGTCTATTACGAGGCCGCCGACATCGCCGGGCTGCCGGTGGACGGTGGCACCGACACTTATGCCTGGAACGGGCGCCATGTCGACTTCCACCGGTGTCGGACCTGCGGGTGTGTCACCCATTGGGCGCCGCGTGCCTCCAGCCGCACGCGACATGGCATCAATGCCCGACTGCTGGCGCCCGAGCTGCTGGCGCAGTTGCGCGTCCGCCATAAGGATGGGGCGGGCTCGGGGAAGTACCTGGACTGATGCTCGATCGCGGCGAGGGGCCGCCCTCGGCCTTGGGCATGCCGGCTCCGGTCATTGCGGGCGTGACCAATGGCACCTGTGACGCCCCCGCGCCGGCCGAAGAATCCGATCTTCCCGTCGGAGTCGCCCATGGCCGTCCGCTACGCAGTTCTTCCTGGCCTTCTTGCTGCGCTGCTCGGCCTCCACGCGACGACGGCGACTGCGCAGACGTCCGCTGCGTCCGCCGCACATGCAGACAGCGCGCCGATCGACGCCGAGATCCAGCGCCAGATGGCCGAGGGCCACTTGGTCGGGGTTGCCGCCGCGGTCATTCTGGATGGCAAGGTGGTGTGGCGGGGCGGTTATGGCCAGGCCGACCTGGAATCGGGGCGCCCGTTCACCCCCGATACCGTGATGAACATCGCCTCCATCAGCAAGACCGTCGTAGGCGCGGCAATGATGCGGGCGCAGGAGGAGGGGCGGTTGTCGCTCGATGCCGACGTGAGCGACTACCTGCCATTCGCGGTCCGCAACCCGCATCATCCGGATCAGCCGATCACGCTGCGACAGCTGGCGACCCACACGTCCAGCATCAGCGATCGTTGGTCGCTGTATGCCACCAGCTATCACTTCGGACGCGACGCGCCGCAGCCCTTGGGAGAGTTCCTGCGGGGATATCTGGTCGCCGGCGGGGCAGACTACGCGCCCGAGAATTTCCTGTCCGCGGCCCCGGGCGCGGCGCGTGACTACTCCAACATCGGGGCCGGCCTGGCCGGCTACATCGTCGAGCGCGTCACGGGCGAGCCGCTGGCGCGCTACACGCAAAGCCGCTTCTTCGAGCCGCTGGGCATGCACAGCACGCGTTGGCACTTGGCCCCCGCCGGGTCGACGCCAGACGCGACGCTGTACCTGGCGCAGGACGAGATGGCGATTGCGATCCAGCCCTACACCGTGACCACCTGGCCCGATGGCGGCCTGCGGACCTCGGTCGAGGATCTGTCGAAGTTCTTCATCGCGCTGCTCAATCGCGGACAGGGGAACGAAAATCGCGTGTTGCAGCAGAACTCGGTGGACGAGATGCTGCGCCTGCAGTTCACGCCCACCCACAAGCCCGGCAATGTCGACATCGCCGAGAAGAACTCGGGCTTGTTCTGGCAGACCAAGTTCAACACCAAGTATGTCGGGCACGGTGGCAGCGATCCGGGCATGAAGACCGAGATGCTGGCCACGCCCGACCTGCGTACCGGGATCATCTTCTTCACCAACACCGCGGGCGCGGACACCGAGAAGGCCTATGTCGGCATTCTCAAGGCCCTGCTCACCCATGCGGAGGCGCTGCGTCACGGGCAGGCGCATTGATGCGCTATCCATGGCGTGGATGACGCCTATCGATTGCAGCGGGCTGGTTGGATGACGGGGCGGCGCCTACGATGGGGCATCCCTTCTCCAGAGCGTATTGCACATGTCTCTGTCCAGGACGCCGCTCACGGCCGCGCTGCTGCTGGCCGCCGCGTTGTTCCAGGTTCCCGCCATCTCCGCCCACGCCGATCCCCCGTCGCAGGTGCTGCAGCAGCAGGCCGGCGGCTATCGCGTGCGTGTCGGCGAGGTCACCGTGACCGCATTGACCGATGGCACGGTGGCGCAGGATCTGCACCAGTTGTTGCAAGGCACGACGCCGCAGGCGATCGACGATCTGCTGATGCGCAATTTCGAGCGCAATCCGATCGAGGCGTCCATCAATGTCTTCCTGGTCGAACTGCCCGGCCATCGCGTGCTGGTCGATACCGGCGCCGGGCAGGCGTTCGGGCCTGGCAATGGCGGCCGTCTGGTCGAGAGCCTGGCCGCCCAGGGCCTGCGCCCGGAGGATGTGACCGACGTGCTGCTCACGCACGCCCATTCCGACCATGCTGCCGGGCTGGTGCGCGATGGCGAGCGCGTCTTCCCCAACGCCGTGGTGCACATCGGCAAGCCCGACGTGGACTTCTTCTTCGACGATGACGCCCGGCGCGAGAGCGGCTACGACGCCCAGTACTTCGAGGGTGCCCGGATGAGCTTGAAGCCGTACCTCGAGGCCGACCAGGTGGTCACCTTCTCGGGCACCCAGCAAGTGCTGCCGGGCATCACCGGTACGGTGCCCCCCGGGCACACGCCCGGGTCCGCGTTCTATCGCCTCGACAGCGCCAGCGAAAGCGTGACCTTCGTGGGCGACCTGATCCATGCGGCGGCCGTGCAGTTCCCCGAGCCCGGGGTCACGATCGCCTACGATCAGAATCCTGCCGGTGCGGCTGAGGTGCGTCAGGCGCAGTTCGCCATGTTCGCCCGCGAGCGCAGGCTGATCGCCGCGCCGCATCTGCCGTTTCCGGGCATCGGCCACGTCCGGGCTGCTGCAGGCGGTGGCTATGATTGGGTACCGGTCACCTAGACCAATCGTCAGGCTCCCTAGCGTTGTCGATGCGCGCCGCCTTGCCCTCCGGTCTGGACATGGACCTGCTGCTGACGCTCGATGCGTTGCTGGTCGAGCAGAACATCACCCATGCCGCGCAGCGACTGGGCATCAGCCAGCCGGCGATGTCGGCTCGGCTGGGGCGGTTGCGGCAGGTGTTCGATGATCGGCTGTTCGTCGCGGCGCCCAGTGGCCGCGGTGTGGTGCCGACGCCGCGGGCGCTGGCGTTGCGGCCGATGCTGGACGATGTCCTGAGCGGCCTTGCAGAGCTGGTGGCGCCGGCGACGTTCGATCCTCGAACCAGTCAACGGACCTTTGTCGTTGCGTTGCACGAGAATCCGGCCTTGATGCTGGGATCGGACCTGATCAACCGCTTGCGGGCGCAGGCACCGCAGGTGCGCATCCGTTTCGCGCTGCCGGACATGCAGGTCCTGCCGGGGCAGATGGAGCGCGGCGAGGTGGATGTGTTCGTCGGGCTCAGCGATGTCGCCGAGCACGGCTGGGTGGGGCGGCGGTTGTTCAGCGACACATTCCTCACCGCCCAACGCAAGGGGCATCCACGCGGTGGACGCAAGCCGAGCCTGCCGGCCTTCTGCGCAGCGGCGCATCTGGTGGTCTCGTCCGCCGGCGATCCGTTCTCCGGTGTCGTGGATACGGCGCTGGCCAAGCTGGGCCGTCGCCGCCAGGTCGTCATGTCCACCGAAAGCTACGCGACGGCGCCAGCCCTGGCGGCCACACCGACCTGCTGTGCACGCTGCCCGGGCGCTTGCTGCAGCGCTTCGGTGCCTCGTTGGACCTGTTCGCACCGCCGCTCGCGTTGCCCCAGTTCACGATCAGCGCCGACTGGCATCCTCGCAGCCGCGAGGACGCTGCCAGTGTCTGGTTCCGCAAGCTGTTGTTCCAGGCGGCGGGTGCGACCTCGAGCGGCTGAAAGACCGGTGAGTTTTAGTTGAAATCCAGGTATTTTGCGTTTACCCTGAATCCAGCTAAATTGCATTTACCTCGATATCGGGTATCACGATGCCGACCATGCCTCATCCCTTGCTGACGAGTGCGCAACTCGGGGCCCTGCTGCAGGCCGCGCGTAAAGCGCAGGGGCTGACCCAGGCGGCGCTGGCGTCGAGGCTGGGCCTGAGCCAGTCGCGAGTGTCGCACCTTGAACTCAATGCGCACGAGATGAGCGTGGCGCAGTTGCTTGCCTGGTGCGCGGCACTGGGCCTGGAGTTGGGTATGGGGCGGCGGGGCGCCCCTGCATCCTCGTCGGCAACCACGGACTGGTGAGATGGGACGTCGATCGCACAGCCGCAGCTTGTCCATCTGGACCAACGGTGTCCGCGTCGGCAGGTGGACCATCCCCGCGCGCGGGGAGATGGAGCTCCAGTACGACGCCGACTGGCGTGACGCCGACGTCGGCCGACCACTGTCCTTGTCGCTGCCGTTCACGCTGCAGAACCTGCCACTCAAGGGCGAGAAGGTCGCCCATTTTTTCGACAACCTGTTGCCTGACAGCGACGCCATCCGGCGCCGGGTGGCCGAGCGCTTCAGGACGGGCTCGACCGAACCCTTCGACCTGCTCAAGGCCGTCGGCCGTGACTGCGTAGGTGCTGTCCAGCTCCTGGACGAGGACGAGGCGCCCATCGGTTTCGATCGAATCGAGGGGACATCCCTGTCCGAGGACGCGATCGAGCGGCACCTGATCGAAACCGTGTCGCCATCAGCGTTCGCGGCGGCGCGAGACCCAGATGCAGACTTCCGCATCTCGCTGGCCGGCGCGCAGGAGAAGACGGCCTTCCTGTGGTGGGATGGGCAATGGCTGGCCCCGCGTGGCGCCACCCCGACGAGCCACATCTTCAAGCTTCCGCTTGGTCTGATGGGGGGGCGGCGCGCGGACTTCAGTACCTCTGTCGACAACGAATGGCTGTGCCTGCGCTTGCTCAAAGCCTACGGATTGCCCGTGGCCGAGGCGCGCATTGCGACATTCGGCCGCCAGCGCGTGCTGGTGGTGACACGCTTCGACCGGCGCGTCGCCCCCGATGGCCAATGGCTGATGCGTCTGCCGCAGGAGGACTTCTGCCAGGTCGAGGGCTGCTCGCCTTTGCGCAAGTACGAGAACGAGGGCGGTCCAGGGCTGAAGGCGTTGTTTGGGACGCTGCGGCAGTCCGTGAATGCCGAGGCCGACATGAAGACGTTGATGGCCGCGCAGGTGCTGTTCTGGTTGCTGCGTGCACCCGACGGCCATGCCAAGAACTTCAGCCTGCAGCTTCTGCCTCGCGGCCGCTTCCAACTGACGCCGCTGTACGACGTGATGTCGGTCTACCCGGTGCTTGGCGATGGTCCGAACCAGTGGTCGCCGTATGACATCAAGTCGGCGATGGCGTTGCTCGGCAAGAACCGGCATTACGCCATGCAAAGCATTCAGCGCCGGCACTTCAGTAGCACCGCGCAACAGGTCGGCTATGCGGCGACGGCCGAGCCGATCATCGAAGACCTGCTCGCGCGAACGCCAGCTGCCATCACTGAGGTGCAAGCCGATTTGCCGCACGACTTCTCGCCGCGCGTCCTCGACGCCATTCTCGGCGGGCTCGAGCAGGCAGCCAGATCGCTCGGTGAGATGTCGCCGTAAGACGCAGATCGTGTGCGCGTTCAAAACGTGGTGGCCGCGTCGGCGATGCGGATCGAGGTGTCGAAGCGTCCATGTCATCGGGGCGGGGCCCCAGGAGATGGCTTAAGTCCTTACTTACTCCAAGCGGATCAGACCGTCTGATCTGACGTCTGCGGCCGTGTGCATGACGGTCGATGTGTTTCGAGCGCTCGCATCCAGCAGTCTGTAGAGCCAGAACGCCTCGTCCTGCCAGGTCTTGTCGCGCAGCTGCCGCGCCGACAGTCCGGTCACCCGCTTCACTTCGCGCCCCAGATGGGATTGGTCGCTGTAGCCCGCGTTCGCCGCGACTGTGGCCAGATCCTGTGCGTGGCGAGCGGCCTACTCGAAGGCGCCCTCAATGCGGGCATACAGATCCAGATCGCGTTGGCTCTGTCCGGTCAGATGCTTGATCCGGCGCTGCACCTGGCGCATGCCCACGCCGAGTCGGGTGCGTGCGCCCCGCGCAGTCAGTGAGGTGAGCCAACTGCGGATGCCCACAATGTCAGTGGCCTGCTGGGCGTCCTGCCACAGCGGCGTCAAGCGGGCTTCCAGCGCGTCGAGCGGTGCATCGGAGGCGCCGATGCCCGACAGTGCGGCCAGCGCTTCAGCGGGCAGCACCTGTTCGGCAGGGATGACGGTGTCCACGTAGTCCTGCAGTCGGATACCCCATAGCCGCGCCAGCGCATCGGGGTAGAAGCTGACCATCAACGCGTGGATCGGGCCGGGCGACCAACTGGCGGCGGGCTTGCGGAACGGGCCGGCGAACACGAGGGTCGGCAGCGGCTCGGCGCGGACCTGGACGGGCGCGCCGCCCTCGATGTCGACCATATGCAAGTGTCCGTCGAGGATCCAGGAGACGGAGGGCAGGGGCGAGGCGGGATACATGTTGATCCGCTCGGCGGATGTGAGCGCCAAGCCGCGCGTGTCCCGCTCGATCGCGATATGGACGCAACCGGTCAAGGCAGAGGGCGGGAGGTGCAACCGGGCCGCTTCCGACGGCCGCCCGACGTGTCGCTTGCGTTCTATACCGGCGCTTCTCATGCCTTCGACAATCCCAACGTCATCCACCGGACCTGTCGAGCAAGACGCCATGACCAGAACCGTATTCCAGGGGAAGCTATCACATCGATTGCGGAGCGCCTGGGTGCTGCTGACCACCTCGTTAACGGTGCTTGCGCGCCGGGCGATCGGCAAACCATTGGTGGCCGAGTGGTCGGTGCCGTTTGAAATCGGGACGTTGTTCTATCGCCGCCAATTCAACCACGCCTTTTCGCTGGACCAGATCGCAGAGGGGCGCGCCTACTTCGACAGTTGCTTGACGATTGCCGGCTCGCCGCCGCCCGTGGACATTCGGCAGAGCGGGGCAGGCGAGCCGCCCGGTGCGTGGTTCACCCCGAAGGGGTACACGGGCGCGCTGACGATGCTGTACTTCCACGCGGCGGCTATACCTTTCATGCGGCGGTGACGCGCAACTTCATTGCGATGTTGGCGCATAGGCTGCAGGTGCGGATCTTCTCGCTGGAATACCGGATGACGCCTGAGCACGCGCATCCGGCGCAGCTCGACGATGCGCTTTCTGCCTACCGGCGTCTGGTGACGACGGGGATCGCGCCGTCGGACCTGATCCTCTGCGGCGATTCGGCGGGTGGGCAT
This sequence comes from Luteimonas sp. TWI596, assembly GCF_039674105.1. Taxonomy (NCBI): domain Bacteria; kingdom Pseudomonadati; phylum Pseudomonadota; class Gammaproteobacteria; order Lysobacterales; family Lysobacteraceae; genus Luteimonas; species Luteimonas sp. TWI596. The sequence continues at coordinate 47,242 of NZ_JBDJMU010000004.1, read as the reverse complement.
CTCGTGCTGATGACGCTGGCTGCGCTGCGCGCGGCGGAACTGCCGCAGCCGCTGCTGGCGATCGCGATCAGTCCGTGGACCTACATCGGGCGATTGGGCGAGAGCCAGTTTGGAAACGACCGCTACGACATGGTGCAGGGCTATCAGACCCTGCAGTACGGCAAGTGGTTGAAGGGCGGTGCGGACTACACCGATGCGGCGCTTTCGCCGATGGGACAGGACTTCGGCGGCACTGCGCCGCTGTACATCCAGGCGGATGACAAGGAGATTCTGGTGGACATGATCCGGGCGTTCGCCAAGCAGGCCGTCGGCCAGGGGGCAGGCGTGCGCCTGGATGTCTGGGCGCACATGACCCACGAATTCCATGCCTACGGCGACACCGAGCCGGCAAGCCGGCATGCCATTGCGCGCATGCGGCAAGCGATGGACTGGGCGGTGGCACAGCGTCGTGCCGATGGTGCGCGCCCGCACGGCGACACGACGCAGGATCATGCATTTGCCGAGGCGGGCCAGACGGGTGGGGGTCTGTTTCCGGCGGTTGACGAGACCGAGGTCGATGCCTGGCCCGACGCGCGCTCGACGGCACCGGCGAAATAGCGCTGCGTCGTCTCGCATCGACGTGCCTCGTTGTCTTGCCGGGCTCGGATCGACTCAACGATGCAGCGACCGCAATACCTTCGCCAATGTCTTGACCCCGGCTTCGAGCTCCTGCGGCGCATGGGCGGCAAAGCCCATCAGAAAGCCCGATGTGGGGGCCTCCGAAGCACAGAGCGTGCTCAGGCCGAGCAGGTCGATGCCTGCGCGTTGGGCGGCGTCCACGGCCTCAGGCTCGGACAGGGCGCGGGCGAACACGCAAGGCATCTGCATGCCGCCGCCCGGGACCCGGGGTTCCAGGTCATCGGACAGATGTTTGCGGACCAGCGCGGCCAGGCGGTCCCGCCGTTCGGCATAGACGGCGCGCATGGTGCGCACATGCGCGCCGAAGTGGCCGCCTTCGATGAAGCGGGCCAGCGTGAGCTGAGGAATCGGAGCGCTGTGGCCGTCGAGCAGGGTGCGGGCCGCGGTCATCGGTGCGACCAGGGACGGGGGCAGCACCATGTAGCCGATGCGAAGGCCGGGGAACAGCGATTTGGTGAAGGTGCCGATGTAGAGCGTGCGTTCGTGCGGATCGAGCCCCTGCACACAGGCGGTCGGCTTGCCCGCGTAATGGAATTCGCTGTCGTAGTCGTCCTCGATGATCCAGCCTTGCTGGTCGCGTGCCCAGTCGATGATCGCCAGGCGGCGGTCCAAGGCCAGCGTCGCGCCGGTCGGGAACTGATGCGAGGGCGTCAGGAACACCGCCCGCGCGGGGGCGCCGGGCTGCCGGCTGGCTTCGAGCAGGGGGGCGACCTGCAGGCCGTGCGCATCGACCGGTACGGGCACGCATTGCAGGCCCGCGGCCTCGAATGCCTTGCGGGCGCCGTGGTAGCCGGGGTCTTCGAGCAGGATCCGCTCGCCGGCATCGAGCAGCAGCGTGGCGCACAGGGTCAGGGCTTGCTGGGAGCTGGTCAGCACCAGTACGCGATCGGGCGTGGCGCGCGCGCCGCGTTCGAGGTTGACGTAGTCGGCGATGGCCTGCCGCAGCGGTGCCATGCCCTGGGCCGGGCTGTGCAGCAGCGCGCGGGTGCCGTACGCCTTCAAGACCTGGCGCTCCAGACGCTCCCAGGTCTGCAGAGGGAAGTTGCGCGTTTCCGGCACGCCGGGCGCGAATGCGCGTGGCGCCGGGAAATCGCGCACGCCGCCGCGCTGGAACAAGGCGCTGCCGCGTTGGCTCAGGCGCGGGGCGGTGCGGTCGGTGCGCGCGCGGCGCGCCTGGCCACGGCCGGGCAGGCGCTGCGCGCGTTCGGACACGAAGCTGCCGCTGCCCACGCGCCGTTCGATGAAGCCTTCGGCGTGCAGTTGGCCGTAGGCAGTCTCGACGGTGTCGCGCGAGACCCCGAGCGATGTCGCCAAGGCCCGCGATGCCGGCAGCGGCCTGCCCACATCGAGCATGCCGTCGAGGATCAGTTGGCGCACCGCGCGTTGCACGCGCAGGTGCAGTGGCAAGGCGCGCTGCGCGGGGTCGCCGATCGCGGCCTTCACCGACTCGAGCTGGGCGTGCTTGAACAAATGGTCTGCTCCATCGCCGGAAAGTGGCTGGGCAAATCGGGCCATTCTGCGCCTATAAATGCAGGCCGCAAGTGTCTGTCGTTTCAGGAGTCGTCCGTTCCACATGGCCCATGCCCCCACGTCTGCGTCCGTTCGCTGGAAGGACCTCCCGCACCCGGTCATCGCCGGGCTGATTTCCGTGATCGTCAACTACGGCGGCACCTTCATCCTGGTGTTCCAGGCGGCCAAGAGCGCTGGACTGAGTCCCGAGCTCACGGCCTCGTGGGTCTGGGCGGTCTCCATCGGGGTGGGCGTCACCGGCATCGTGCTGAGCTGGACGACCCGCGAGCCGATCATCACCGCCTGGTCGACGCCGGCCGCGGCGTTCTTGGTCACCGCCTTGGCCACGACGCCGTACGCCGAAGCCGTGGGCGCCTACCTGATCTCGGCCGCTGCCTTCGTGCTGCTGGGCGTGTCGGGGTGGTTCGAGCGTGTGATCCGGCTGATTCCGCCGGGCGTGACCGCCGGCTTGCTGGCCGGCATCCTGCTGCAGTTCGGCATTGGCGCCTTTGCCGGTGTGAGCCTGGACCCGCTGCTGGCGGGCGTGCTGATCGTCGCCTACCTGGTGCTCAAGCGGGTGTCGCCACGCTATGCGGTGGTGGGCATCCTGGTGTTGGGGCTGATGGTCCTGCTGTTGCAGGATCGGGTCGATGTCTCCGGGCTGCGTCTGGCGTTGGCCGCGCCGGTGTTCACGATGCCGGTGTTCTCGTTCAACGCCTTGTTGAGCGTCGCCTTGCCGCTGTTCTTGATCACGCTGACCGGCCAGTACATGCCGGGCATGCTCGTGCTGCGCAACGACGGCTTCAAGACCAGCGCCAATCCCATCGTGACGTTGACGGGCTTGGGCTCGTTGCTGATGGCGCCGTTCGGCTCGCACGCCTTCAACATCGCCGCCATCACCGCGGCGATCTGCACGGGCCGTGAGGCCCACGAACAGCCGTCCAAGCGCTGGATCGCCGGGGTGGCCGCAGGCGTGTTCTATCTCCTGGTCGGGGTGTTCGGGGTGACATTGGCGACGCTGTTCATGGCGTTTCCGGCGACCTTCATCGCGACGCTCGCCGGTCTGGCCTTGCTGGGCACCATCGGCGGCAGCCTGGCCAGCGCGATGGCCGAGGCCAGGACCCGCGAAGCGGCGCTGATCACGTTCCTGGCCGCGGCGGCCAACATCAAGCTGCTGGGCATCGGCGGGGCGTTCTGGGGCCTGGTGATCGGGCTGGTGGCCTACGCGGTGCTCAACGGCCGCTTGCCGCGGGCCGAGCCGACGGCCGCACCCACGTCGATGCCTTTGAATGGGAGGTCCCCCTGATGTCGTCCACGTTCGACACGCCCACCGGCCACGACCAGCACGGCCGCTATCCCGAAGCGACCAGCGTCGAGGACTTCCGCCGCAACTTGGCGACGGTGCATGCGCGCATCGAGGCCGCCTGCCGCCGCGCGGGCCGCGACCCGGCGACGGTGCGCCTGTTGCCGGTCAGCAAGACCAAACCCGAGGCCAGCCTGCGTCTGGCGCATGCGGCCGGGTGCCGGTTGCTGGGCGAGAACAAGGTGCAGGAAGCGCACCGCAAATGGGAGGCGATGCAGGATCTGACCGACCTGCACTGGTCGGTCATCGGCCACTTGCAGACCAACAAGGCCAAGCTGGTGGCGCGGTTCGCCAGCGAGTTCCAGGCGCTCGACAGCCTGCGCGTGGCCGAGGCGCTGGAACGGCGCCTGCAGATCGAGGGCCGCTCGCTGGATGTCTACGTGCAGGTCAACACCTCGGGCGAGGCCAGCAAGTACGGGCTCGCGCCGGGCGAGGTGCCGGCCTTCCTCCAAGCGCTGCCCGCGTTCTCGGCGCTGCGCGTGCGCGGCTTGATGACCTTGGCGCTGTTCTCCAGCGACGCCGAACGCGTGCGCCGGTGCTTCGTGCTGCTGCGGGGGCTGCGCGAGCGGCTGCGGCAGGACGCGCCTGCCGGCATCGCGCTCGACGAGCTGTCGATGGGTATGTCCGGCGATTTCGAGATCGCCATCGAGGAAGGCGCGACCGTGGTGCGGGTGGGGCAGGCGATCTTCGGTGCGCGCCCGATGCCCGACAGCTACTACTGGCCCGATGCCGCAGGCACCGAGGCGACGCCGGCATGAAGACGGCGTTGGCCATCCGCCATCTGGGCTTCGAGGACCTGGGCACGCTGGCGCCGCTGCTCATCGCCCGCGGCTACACCGTGCGCTATCTGGATGCCGGCAGCGAACGCCTCTGCACCGAGGCCGTGGCTGCGGCCGACTTGCTGGTGGTGCTGGGCGGCCCGATCGGCGCCTTCGACGAGGCGACGTATCCATTCCTCGCCGACGAGCTCAACGTCGTTGCCCAGCGGCTGCAGTACGCTCGGCCGCTGCTGGGCATCTGCCTGGGCGCGCAATTGATCGCCCGCGCGCTCGGCGCCGATGTCGCCAGCATGGGCCACAAGGAGATCGGTTTTGCGCCGCTGATGCTGACGCCTGCGGGCGAGGCGTCGCCGCTGGCGGCGCTGGGCGATGTGCCGGTGCTGCATTGGCATGGCGACCGCTTCGAGATCCCGGTCGGCGCTGTCCGCCTGGCGGGCACCGAGGCGTGCGCCCATCAGGCCTTCGCCATCGGACGGCACGTGCTGGCGCTGCAATGCCATCTGGAGGCCGAGCCGCAGCGCATCGAATCCTGGTTGATCGGTCATGCCTGCGAACTGGCGCAGGCCGGTCTCGATCCACGCGCCTTGCGCGTCGAGGCGCACGCCTTGCAGAGCGCATTGCCGTCGGCGGCGCGGGCGGTGTTCGCGGCCTGGCTCGACGCGCTCGAGACCGATGACGCGGCGGACGCGGCACGATGACCGCAGCCGGCTCGCCAGGCCTTCGGCCGCTCGCCCTGGACGTGGTCTCGGTGCAGTCGCAGGTGGTCTACGGGCGGGTGGGGAATGCGGTCGCGGTGCCGACGCTGGATGCACTCGGACTGGCGGTGGCCGCGGTGCCGACGGTGGTCTTCAGCAATACCCCGCATTACCCGACGATGCACGGCGGTGCGCTGCCGGCGGACTGGCTCGAGGGCTACTTGCAGGATCTGACGGCGCGCGGCGCGCTGGCGGGCCTGCGGGCGGTGCTGCTGGGCTACTTGGGCAATCCGCAGCAGGCTGCGGTCGTGGCGCGCTGGGTCCGGGCGCGTCTGGCAGAACGCGCGGCCCTGTGTGTCGTGATCGACCCGGTGATCGGCGATCACGACCACGGCGTCTATGTCGACGCCGGTCTGGTCGAGGCCTACCGCCGGGATCTGCTGCCCTTGGCTGACGGCGTGACCCCGAACGGGTTCGAGTTGGCGCAGCTGACCGGACGGTCCGTGCACGACGTCGACAGCGTGATCGCCGCTGCACGGGCGCTGCTGACCGGCCACACGCAATGGGTGGCGGTGACCAGTGCCGCCCCCGACACCTGGGCGGAGAACGAAACCCAGGTGGTGCTGGTCACGCGCACCCGGGCCGAGGTGATCGCACATCCGCGCATCGGCATCACCCCCAAGGGCACCGGCGACCTGTTCTGCGCGGCGCTGACCGGGCACTGGCTGCGCGGGCGGGGCCTGCGGGACGCGACGACGCGGGCTTGCCGGCATGTCGTCGAGGCGCTGCGGCGGACCGAGCAGGCGCAATGCGCCGAACTGTTGCTGCCGTTGCCGGGCCACCTGCGTGGCGACGCCACGCTCTCGCCACGTCGGCATACGACCGCGGTCGCGCAGCAGGCGCGCCAGCCCACGGACACCCGCGCGCCCGCGCGCGCCTCCTCATTCCCCACGCCATAGGCCATTGCCATGTACGACGCCACCCTGACCCTGACCGAGTTCGACCCGGAGCTCGCCCAGTCCATCCAGCACGAAGCGCGCCGGCAGGAAGACCACGTCGAGCTGATCGCCTCCGAAAACTACGCCAGCCCGCTGGTGATGGCCGTCCAGAACTCGGTGCTCACCAACAAGTACGCAGAAGGGTATCCGGGCAAGCGCTACTACAGCGGCTGCGGCTACGTGGACGTCGCCGAGCGTCTGGCGATCGAGCGCGTCAAGGCGCTGTTCGATTGCGACTACGCCAATGTCCAGCCACACGCAGGCGCGCAGGCAAACGCGGCGGTGTTCCTGGCGCTGGCCCAGCCAGGCGATACGGTCATGGGCATGAACCTGGCCCAGGGCGGTCACCTGACGCATGGCAATCCGGCCAACTTCTCCGGCCGGCACTACAACATCGTGCCGTACGGGCTGGATCCTGAGACCGGGCTGATCGACTACGACGAGATGGCACGCATCGCGCATGCAACGCGGCCCAAGCTGTTGATCGGCGGCTTCTCTGCGTATTCGCGCCACAAGGATTGGGCGCGGATGCGGGCGATCGCCGACGAGGTGGGAGCGATCTTCTGGGTGGACATGGCGCATGTCGCCGGCCTGGTCGCCGCGGGCGAGTATCCCGACCCGCTGCCGCACGCCCATGTGGTGACCAGCACGACCCACAAGACGCTGCGCGGGCCGCGTGGCGGCCTCATCCTGGCCAAGGGGCAGGGCAGCGAGCTCTACAAAAAGCTCGACTCTGCGGTGTTCCCCGGCACCCAGGGCGGGCCGTTGATGCATGGCATCGCGGCCAAGGCGGTCGCGTTCAAGGAAGCGCTGCGCCCCGAGTTCAAGACCTATCAACGCCAGGTGGTGACCAATGCCCGCGCCATGGCCGCGGTGCTGCAGCAGCGCGGCTATACGATCGTCTCGGGCGGCACCGACAACCATCTGATGCTGATCGACCTGTCCGCTAAGCCCTACACCGGCAAGGACGCGGACGCGGCGCTGGCCGATGCCTACATCACCACCAACAAGAATTCGGTGCCCAACGATCCGCGCTCGCCCTTCGTCACCTCGGGGCTGCGCATCGGCACGCCCGCAGTGACCACGCGCGGCTTCGGTGTGCCCGAATGCGAGCAGTTGGCCGGTTGGCTGTGCGACGTGCTCGATGCGCTCGAGATCGGTGACGATGCGTCAGCGAGTATCCGCGACCACGTGCGCACGCAGGTGGTGACGCTGTGCCGGCGCTATCCGGTGTACGGCTAAGCCGGTCGAGCGCCTCACGCGTGCGCTGCGCGGCGCCGCACGTGCCCTCTTTCTGTCAGGAGTTCCTCCATGCCTTCTCTCCGTTTGCCCTACCAGACGCTTTCGCCCGAGGCCTATCGCGGACTCGGGATCGCGAAACTGGCCCTGGACAAGAGCCCCTTGGGCAAGCCCCTGGTCGAGCTGGTCTATCTGCGCGTCTCGCAGATCAATGGCTGCGCGTTCTGCCTGGAGATGCACGCCGCGGCGCTACGCGCGGACGGCATGCCGCAGGCCAAGCTGGACGCGCTGGCGGGATGGCGGGTCAGTGCCCATTTCAGCGAGCGCGAGCGTCTGGCGCTGGCCTGGACCGAGGCCTTGGTGGACGTGGCGCGCAGCCATGCGCCGGATGATGATTTCCTGCCGCTCACGTCCGTCTTCAGCGACGCCGAAATCTCCGACCTCAGCTTCGCGGTCGCGCTGATGAGTGCGTTCAACCGTCTGGCGATCGGCATGCGGCAGTAGCAGCACGGCATCGGCCGGGTTGGGGCACCCAGGCCGCCCGGATTGCTGCCTCCCTGACATTGCTGCTGGCCTATGATTGCGTTTGGCTCACGCATCAACCGCCCATGGCACGCCCTGACCTCAACCTGCTGCTGGCCCTGGATGCGTTGCTGGAGGAGGGCAGCGTCGTCGGCGCCGCGCGGCGCATGCATCTGAGCCCGCCGGCGATGAGCCGGACGCTGAGCCGTATCCGCGATGCGCTCGGCGATCCGGTCTTCGTCCAGGTCGGGCGCAGACTCGTGCCCACGCCCAAAGCGCTCGCGATGCGCGAGCAGGTCCGCATCGCGCTCGATCATGCCACGCAGGTGTTCGCGTCGGATGCGGCGGTCGACCTGGCGTCGCTGGACCGGCGCTTCAACGTCCGCGCGACCGACGAGTTCGTCAGCATCCATCTGGGCCGGCTGCTCGATGCGATGGCCAAGGAAATGCCGCGGGCGATGTTGCGGTTCTCGCCCGAGAGCGACGACATCGATGAGGAGGCGCTGCGCAGCGGTCGCATCGATCTGTTCGTCAGTGCATCGCGCACGCTGGGGGCGGAGATCCGCGTGCAATCGTTGTTCACCACGACCTTCGTCGGCGTGGCGCGCGCCGGGCATCCGATCTTCGATGAGGAGATCACCGCCGCCCGGTTCGCCCGTTGGGAACACATCCATGTGTCGCGGCGCGGCAAGGACCACGGCCCGGTCGACGACGCGCTGCAGGCGCAGGGCCTGCGCCGCCATGTCGCGCTGGTGGTGCCGAATCCATACACGGCGTTGTTCGCCTTGCAGGATTCGGATCTGCTGCTGTCGTTGCCGCGGCACCTGGCCCGCACCGCGCAGGCGGCGGGCTTGCGCCTGCGTGTATTCGAGCTGCCGGCGCCGATGGAGACGGTCTTGCTGACGCAGGCCTGGCATCCACGCCTGGACAGCGACCCGGCGCATCGCTGGCTGCGGCAGACGATCCATGCACTATGTTGCGCAATTGACCTCCCCCCCTGAAGAGGGAGGTACTGCGCCATCCAACGCGCGCATCGATCCGATCGACGTCGCAAAAGCCCCCCGCGTGCGGGGGCGGGTTGGGAGAAGGGGCATGGCGAGCGAGGAGATGGGGAGCCCTCCGCAGCGCGCGGGGGAGGGTTGGGTGGGGGGCTGGCCGGTCGATGCGTTGTCTTTGGGCTTGGTGCCAACGCCCATGCCCCCACCCGACGCCGTCGGCGTCGACCTCCGCCCGCAAGCGGGGGAGGTATTGCGCGGTCGACCTCCTGCTATGAACGGGGCGGTATTGCGCGGTCGACCTCCTGCTACGAACGGGGCGGTGTCGCGCGGTCGACCTCCGCCTGCGAACGAGGGGGGAGGTGTTGCGCGATCGATCCCCACGCGCGAAGCGGGAGGACTGCGCTGGCAGACACGCGCATCGATCCGATCGACGTCGTAAAAGCCCTCCCCCGCGTGCGGGGGCGGGTTGGGAGAAGGGGCATGGCGAGCAGGAGATGGGAGCCATCCCCCGCGCGCGGGGGAGGGTTGGGTGGGGGCGGCCAGGTCTGCTTAATGCGTGCGTCTAACGCAATCGTTGGATTGCAATCATTTCACTTTTTGAAATGACGACGCCTCCCTACAGTGCCTACCGGTCGGTCACTGCGTAGCGTCCAAGGTGCAAGCCACGCCCACATCCAAGACATCGCCACGCGTGCCCACGCGGCAGGCCTGGTTCCGGGATGCGCTCGCAAGCGGGCTGTCGGCGCTCGATCTGACCACGCCGCGTGCCGCCTACGTGATGCGCTCGTTGCTGGCCGCGGGGCTGGCGCTGGCGGTCGCCTATCGGCTCGATCTGCATGCGCCGTATGCGGCGGCGTCCAGCGTGCTGCTGGTGATCCACCCGGTGCAGGGGGCGGTGATCGGCAAAGGGGCCTGGCGGGTGTTGGGCACCTTGGCCGGCATGTTGGCGGCGTTCGTGCTGATGGGCGCGTTCGGGCAGATGCCGTGGTTGTTCCTGATCGGTTTTGGCCTGTGGCTGGGGCTGTGCGTGGTGGGCATGACCCTGCTGCGGCACTTCCGCGCCTATGCCGCGACGCTGGCGGGCTACACCGTGGGCCTGGCCGCGTACGGCGCGATGCAGCATCCGGAACTGACGTTCGACCAGGTCATCGGACGCGGGGCCTCGGTGCTGGTCGGTGTGGTGTGCCTGGCCGCGGTGTCGGCGGTGTTCAGTGCCCGCAGCGTGCGCAGCCGCCTGGCTGCGCAACTGCATCACCTGGCGGCGGCCACCGCGGGCGTGCTCGCCACGCATCCGCAGGCGATCCACCGGCGCGATGCGCCCGGCGGCAGGCCGCTGGACCCGGGCAGGCGTGCGCTCATCCTCGAGGTGTATGGCGTGGACGACCTGCTGGCGCTGGGCAAGGCCGAGTCGGCGGATCTCGCGCGTCGCGCCGGCGCGGTGCGTCAGGCGATGGTGTCGCTGTTCTCGGCGTTGGTCGGCGGTGCGCCGCCGATGGGCGGGCACGGCGGCGCCCTCGATGCGCTGCGCGCCGTGCAGCCGGACTGGGAACAGACCTGGCGGCAGGCGTGCGATGCGCTGGCGCAAGCGTCGAATGCGTCCGGTCTGGCGCAGGTCGCGCGGATGCTGTCCGGGCTGCGGGCCCGGGTGCGCGATGCGCTGGCCGCGGTGTCGCTCGAGTCGGCCAACGCGCAGGCCTCACTGACGATCGCGGGCGACCGCTTGATCGAGCAACTCGACGATTATCTCGACGCGCTTGCCAGCATCGCCCATGTCCACAGCGCACGGCCGATGACCGGCGGGGTGTCGGTGCCGTTTCACCGCGATATCGGGGCGGCGATCGAGAACGGGCTGCGCGCCCTGCTGACCGTCGTGCTCGGCGGTGCGTTCTGGATCGCGACCGGCTGGACCTACGGCCACATGATGCTGGCAGGCCTGGCGGCGGCCTGTGCGCTGCTGTCCACCGCGCCCGATCCCGCACGCGGCGCGGTCGCGTTCCTGCAGGGCACGGTGGCGGCCGCGGCGATGGCCTTCGTGTGCGTCTTCGTGGTGTTGCCGCACGTCTCCGGGCTGCCGCTGCTGCTGGTGGTCCTGGCCCTGTTCTGGTGGCCCGGCATCCACGCGACCACGATGCCGCGGCATGCCTTGGCCGGGGTCGCCTATCTGGTGGCCTTCACCAGCCTGGCGGCGGTGGACAATCCGATGCGCTACGACATCGCGCTGTTCCTCAACGGCGCGGTGGCCTGGATCCTGGCGGTGTGCTTCACCTTGTTGGGGTTCCGCACCGTGCTGCCGCGCAATGCGTCGCGCGATGTCGACCGCCTGCGCCAGCGTATCCGAGGCGACGCGCTCGCGACCTTGTCCAGCGCGCGCTCGGATACAAAAGCCTGGCAATGGCGCCAGCAACATCGCATTGCGCAACTCGGCGCCTTGCTGCGGGCGCAGCCCGAGGCGATGGACCGCGCCATCGCCGATGCGCTGGCCAGTCTGCACCTGGGCCGCGAAGTGTTGCGCCTGCGCGAATGGCTGCGCCGCACGCCGGACACCGCCCCTGCACATCGCGGGGTCGCCGTGGCACTCGCGCGCATGCGGCGACGCGCGGCCGCGCCGGCGGTGGCGGCCCGACACGCGCGACGCGCGGCCGCGTCGTTGTCGCGCGCCGCCGCATCCTCGGGCGCGGCGACGATCGAGATGCAGCGGCTGACCGGCGCGCTGCTGGACGTCGCGGCGCTGCTCGAGCGCCATGCCGATGGTGTGCCGCCACGCGAACGAGGGGCCGGCCATGTTGCATGAGGTCGCAGTGGGCGGCCTGTACCTGCCGCCATTCTTCGTCTACGCCTGCGCCGCGTTGCCGCTCTACTTAGGACTCCGCCTGCTGCTCGTGCGCTGTGGGGTGCTGCGCTGGGTCTGGCATCCGGGCCTGTTCGAATTCGCATTGTCCGTCTGTCTCGTCTCGGTGTTGATCCTCCATGTCTGATCGTCCGCATCCCGCCGCGCGCATCCTGCGCGTCGCTCTCACGCTCAGTGTCGTCATCGCGGCCTGCCTGCTGGTCGGTGCGCTGTGGCGCGCCTATGTGCTGGCGCCTTGGACGCGCGACGGCCGGGTCGCGGCCCAGGTCGTGCGCATTGCGCCAGACGTGTCTGGCCCGGTCATCGACGTCGCGGTCGTGGACGGCCAGGTCGTGGCGCGGGGCGAGGTGCTGTATCGCATCGACCCGGCGCGCTTTGCGTTGGCGCTGGCGCAGGCCGAAGCGCATGCAGCCGCGGCGACCGTCTCGCTGCGCCAGCGGGCCGAGGAGGCCCGGCGGCGCCAGGGCATGGAGCGCCTGCTGCCGGCCGAGGACATCCAGCGCGCGCAGCAGGCGCTGGCACTCGCCCGGGCCGATCTGCGGATGGCGCAGGTCGCGGTCGATCGGGCGAAGCTGGATCTCGAGCGCACGGTCCTGCGCGCGCCGATGGATGGGGTGGTTACCCGCCTGCGCCTGAGCGTCGGCGATTACGCCGCGGCGGGCCAGCCGACGATCGCGCTGGTCGATGCCGGCGGCTTCTGGATCACCGGTTACTTCGAGGAAACCAAGCTGCGCGGCATCCGGCCGGGCGCCGCGGCGCGGATTCGGTTGATGGGGTACGACGTCGAGCTTCAGGGCCGGGTGGCGAGCATCGGGCGCGGCATTGCCGACCCCAACCAGGAGGCCGATGCGCAGGGCTTGCCGAACGTGGCGCCGAGTTTCAGCTGGGTGCGTCTGGCGCAGCGCATTCCGGTGCGTGTCGAGTTCGAGCAGGTGCCGCCTGAGGTGGTGTTGGCGGCGGGCATGACCGGCAGCATCGATGTGCTGCCGGCTGACGGCGCGCCGGCCGCACGGGGGCGGCTGGTCGCCTGGCTGCAGCGCTGGCTGTGAGGCGCGCCATGCCCACGTCATCCACGTCGTGCACATCTGCGCGAGCGCGGCACCGCGGCGGGTGGTTGGCCGCGCTGCTGGCCGGCCTGTCCGGCTGCACGACGGTCGGTCCTGACTATCGCGCGCCGACGATGGCGGTGCCTGCGGACTGGATCGCGCCCGGCGCGCCTGTGCGCGACGATGATCGCGAGGCGCCAGGTCCGTGGTGGCGCACGTTCCAGGACACGCTGCTCGAATCCCTCATCACGCAGGCCTTGGCGCACAACCAGGATCTCGACATCGCGTTGGCGCGGCTGCGGCAGGCGCGGGCCGAACGCGCGCAGATCGCCTCGGCATCACGGCCCGAAGTTTCGATCGGCGGGGCGGTCGGGGCGACGCGCAGCGACGGGCGCAGCGCGCAGGCGTGGCAGTTGGGCATCGACGCCAGTTGGACGCTGGACCTGTTCGGCGGCACGCGGCGGGCGGTCGAGGCCGCCGATGCCGGTATCCAGGCGCTGGCGGACGATCACGATGCGCTGCAGGCGAGTCTGGTGGCCGAACTGGTGACCGACTACGTGGGATTGCGTGCTACGCAAACGCGGCTGTCGATCGCGCGCGACGAGGTCGCCACGCTGATCGACAGCGCGCGATTGGCCGAGCAGGCGCATCGCAGCGGCCTGGGCACGCTGGCTGATGTGGCCCAGGCCCGGGCCGAGCGCGCCACGGCGCAGGCACGGCTGCCGGTGCTGGAGGCCGACATCGCGCGCTTCAGCCATGCGCTGGGCGTGCTGGCCGGTGGCTTTCCCGGCGACTGGCAGGCCGCGCTGCGGGTGCCTGCGCCGATACCGCCCAGCCCCGCGTATGCGGCGCGCGCACTGCCTTCGGACGTGATCCGCCAGCGCCCGGACCTGCGCGCGGACGAACGGCGCCTGGCGCAAGCCACCGCGCAGATCGGCGTGGCCCAGGCCCAAGGCTTCCCTGCGTTTCGTATTCCGCTGGGCATCGGCACCACGGCCGGCACGATCCGCGAGCTGTTCTCGGCGGCGACGCTGGCATGGTCGGCCGGCATGCAGGGCCGCCAGGTCCTCTACGACGCCGGACGCGCGCGCGGGGCGACTGCCGCTGCGCAGGCCAATGCCGACGCGGTTCGCCGGATCTACGAGCGCGACATCCGCGTGGCACTGCGCGAGGTGGAAGACGCGTTGATCGCCTGGACCAGCGAACGCGAGCGGCAGGCCTCGTTGCAGTCGGCGGTCGTCGACAGCGAACAGGCGCTGGACGATGCGACGCGGTTGTATGCCCAGGGCCTGCGCGGCTATCTGCCCGTGCTCGTCGCGCAGCGCACGGTGCAGCAGGCGCGTGACGCGCAGGTGCTCGGCCGATGGGCGGAGCTGCGGGCGGCGGTTGCGCTGCACACGGCGCTGGGAGCGCAGGTGGCGGTTGCCGGGGCGCCGGCCGTCGGGGCGGACGCGTCGCTGGCGGCCTCGGCAGCGCGATAAGTTGCGGGCCGCCCTGCGCTCAGGCGCGCGGGGACGGCGCCGGGTCCGAGACGCCCGCCGCGCGCAGGCACACTTGGCGGATCGAGGCGACCAGTTGCGACGGGCCAGCGGTTTTCTCGCGCAGGATCGGCGCGACCGGCCCGACCAGCGCCTCGGTGAACGCACCGACGATGCAGGCCGCGGTGACGTCGGCGTCCTGGGCCGGGAACTCGCGGCGTTCGATGCCGGCGCGCAAGATGTCGCGGAACACGTCGCCGAAGCGCCGGCGGCCGCGGATACGCTCGGCATCGACTTCCGGATCGACCGGTTCGGCGATGAAGGCGTAGGCCAGGGCGGGGCCGGCGAGGGCGCGGCGCACGAAGGCCTCGATCGCCGCGCCCAACTGATCGCGGGCGTCGGCGTGGCCGTCGGCCGCCGCGCGCAGGACCACGATTTCGGCATCGATCGCGGCGGTGAGCACTTCGACGAACAGTTCGGCCTTGGACGGGAAGTAGCGATAGATCAGGCCGGTCGAGACCCCGGCCTCGGCCGCGACTGCGGCGACCTGCGCCTCGCGGAAGCCGCCGACCGACACCAGGGTGCGCGCAGCCTGGACGATCCGCTCGCGGTTGCGGGCCATCCGTTCTTCCATCAGATCGGAGCGTCGGTAGCTCAAAATTGTGATCCTTGGTTCAATTTGTGAATCCTAGTTCAATTCTTGTCCGGAACCCGCTAGGCTGTGCGTCCGGACCCAACTGCGACGCTTCGCCGCACGGTCCGCGCCCCGGGGAACCTTGGAGTCCAGCATGCGTATTCCGTCCATCGATTTCCAACTCGGCGAAGAGATCGAGATGATCCGTGAGTCCGTCCAGGACTTTGCCGCGCAGGAGATCGCGCCGCTCGCCGCCCACGCCGACGAGACCAATCAGTTTCCCCACGCGCTGTGGCGCAAGCTCGGTGGGCAGGGGCTGCTGGGCATCACCGTCGAGGACGCCTACGGCGGCACCGGCCTGGGCTACCTGGCCCATGTGGTCGCGATGGAGGAGATCTCGCGGGCCTCGGGCGGCATCGGCCTGTCCTACGGCGCGCACTCCAACCTGTGCCTCAACCAGCTGCGCAAGAACGCCAGCGAGGCACAGAAGCACCAGTACCTGCCGAAGCTGTGCAGCGGCGAGCATGTCGGCGCGCTGGCGATGAGCGAGCCGGGCGCGGGCTCGGACGTGGTCGCGATGAAGTTGCGCGCCGAGCTGCGCGGCGACCGCTACGTGCTCAACGGCAACAAGATGTGGATCACCAACGGGCCGACCGCCGACGTGTTGGTGGTCTACGCCAAGACCGACCCTGCGGCCGGCCCGAAGGGCATCACCGCCTTCATCGTCGAGAAGGGCTTCAAGGGGTTTTCGACCGCGCAGAAGCTCGACAAGCTCGGCATGCGCGCCTCCGACACCTGCGAACTGGTGTTCGAGGACTGCGAAGTACCGGTCGAGAACGTGCTCGGCGAGGTCGGCGGCGGCGCCAAGGTGCTGATGTCGGGCCTGGATTACGAGCGCCTGGTGTTGTCGGGCGGCCCGCTCGGGCTGATGGCCGCCGGCCTCGATGTCGTCCTGCCCTACGTGCACGAGCGCCACCAGTTCGGCGAGGCGATCGGCAACTTCCAGCTGATGCAGGGCAAGATCGCCGACATGTACGTGGCCTTCAATGCCTGCCGCGCCTATGTCTACGCGGTGGCCAAGGCCGCCGACGCCGGGCGCATCACCCGCCAGGACGCCGCGGGCGTGATCCTGTACGCCGCCGAGAAGGCCACCTGGCTGGCCGGACAGGCGATCCAGGTGCTGGGCGGCAACGGCTATATCAACGAGTACCCGGTCGGCCGGCTGTGGCGCGACGCCAAGCTCTACGAGATCGGCGCCGGCACGTCGGAGATCCGGCGCATGCTGATCGGCCGCGAACTGTTCCGCCAGACCAGCTAAGAGGAGCGCGTCGATGGCTGTCCTGCAGAGCCGGATCGATCCGGCCAGCGAGAATTTCCAGACCAATGCGGCCGCGATGCAGGCGGCGCTCGACGACCTGCGGGCGACCCAGGCCCGCATCGCGCAAGGCGGCAGCGAGGCGGCACGCGAAAAGCACCGCAAGCGCGGCAAGCTCCTGGTGCGCGACCGTATCGATGCGCTGATCGATCCGGGCGCGCCGTTCCTGGAGGTCGCGCCGCTGGCGGCGCTGGGCCTGTACGGCGACGACGTGCCGTGCGCCGGCGTGGTGGCCGGTATTGGCCTGGTCAGCGGCGTGGAATGCATGATCGTCGCCAACGATGCGACGGTGAAGGGCGGCACCTATTACCCGGTCACGGTAAAGAAGCATCTGCGCGCGCAGGAGATCGCGCAGCAGAACCGTCTGCCGTGCATCTATCTGGTCGATTCGGGCGGCGCGTTCCTGCCGATGCAGGACGAGGTGTTCCCCGACCGTGATCACTTCGGCCGGATCTTCTACAACCAGGCCAATCTGTCGGCGCAGGGCATCCCGCAGATCGCCTGTGTCATGGGCTCGTGCACCGCCGGCGGCGCCTACGTGCCGGCGATGAGCGACGAGACGGTGATCGTCAAGGCGCAGGGGACGATCTTCCTCGGCGGCCCGCCGCTGGTGAAGGCCGCGACCGGCGAGGAAGTGGATGCCGAGTCGCTGGGGGGGGCCGACGTGCACACGCGCGTGTCGGGCGTGGCCGATCATTTCGCCGAGGACGACCTCGATGCGCTGGCACGCGTGCGCGACATCGTCGCCTCGCTCAACTGGCGCAAGCAGGGCGAGCTGCGGATGCAGCCGCCCGAGGATCCGCTGTATCCGGCCGAGGAGCTCTACGGCGTCATCCCGGCCGACACCCGCAAGCCCTACGATGTGCGCGAGGTCATCGCGCGGCTGGTCGACGGCTCGCGCTTCGATGAGTTCAAGGCGCGCTACGGCACCACGCTGGTGACCGGTTTCGCGCACCTGCACGGCCACCCGATCGGCATCGTCGCCAACAACGGCATCCTGTTCTCCGAGAGCGCGCTCAAGGGCGCGCACTTCGTCGAGCTGTGCGCCAAGCGTGGCATCCCGCTGCTGTTCCTGCAGAACATCACCGGCTTCATGGTCGGCAAGAAGTACGAGAATGGCGGCATCGCCCGCGACGGCGCCAAGCTGGTGACTGCGGTTGCCTGCGCGAAGGTGCCCAAGTTCACCGTGGTGATCGGCGGCAGCTTCGGCGCCGGCAACTACGGCATGAGCGGGCGCGCGTATTCGCCGCGCTTTCTGTGGATGTGGCCCAACGCGCGGATCGGCGTGATGGGCGGCGAGCAGGCTGCCGGCGTGCTGGCGACCGTGCGCCGCGACGGCATCGAGGCCAAGGGGGGCAGTTGGTCGGCCGAGGACGAAGAGGCGTTCAAGGCGCCGATCCGCGCGCAGTTCGAGCAGCAGGGGCATCCGTACTACGCCAGCGCCCGACTGTGGGACGACGGCATCATCGATCCGGCCAAGACCCGTCGCGCGCTGGCGCTGGCGCTGTCGGCGGCCATGAACGCCCCGAACGAAGACACGACGTTCGGCATCTTCCGGATGTGACCGGGCGCGACGAGGACACGCAATGACCGACACACCGAACATCGCGATCGCGCGTCAGGGCGCCGTGGCGACCCTGTGGATGGATCGCCCCGAGCGCCACAACGCCTTCGACGAACACCTGATCGACGCGATCGATCGTGGCCTGCAGACGCTGGGGGCCGACGATGACGTGCGCGTCGTCGTGCTGGCCGGCCGCGGCCGCAGTTTTTCCGCAGGCGCAGACCTCGACTGGATGCGCCGCGCTGCCGACTACGACGTCGCCCGCAACCACGATGAGGCCGAGGCGCTGGCGCGCATGCTGCGACGCCTGGCCGAACTGCCCAAGCCGACCATCGCACGTGTGCACGGCGCAGCGATCGGCGGTGGGCTGGGCCTGGTCGCCGCCTGCGACATCGCGATCGCCAGCGACAAGGCCGTGTTCGCGACCTCGGAGGTCAAGTTCGGCCTGATCCCGGCCACGATCGGGCCGTACGTGCTGCGCGCGATCGGCCCGCGGCAGGCGGCTCGCTACTTCCTGACCGCCGAACTGATCCAGCCGGCCAAGGCCCGCGACATCGGGCTGGTGCACGACGTCGTCGCCGACGATGCGCTCGATGCCGCGGTCGACACGCTGGTGCAGGCGCTGGCCCAGGGCGGCCCGAAGGCGCAGGCCGAATCCAAACGGCTGATCCGAGACCTCGACGGCCAGACCATCGGCGATGCCTTGATCGCCGACACCGCAACACGCATCGCCGATATCCGTGCCACCGACGAAGCGCGCACCCGTTTGGACGCGTTTCTGTCTGCACGCCGCGCAAAGGACGCTCGATGAGCACTGAGATCTCCGAAGGCACGCTGTTCGACAAGGTGCTGATCGCCAATCGCGGCGAGATCGCCTGCCGGATCATCGCCACCTGTCGCCGTCTGGGGATCCGCACGGTCGCGGTGTACTCCGATGCCGACCGAACCGCGCGCCACGTGCGCCTGGCCGACGAGGCCGTGCACATCGGGCCGGCGGCCGCGCGCGAGAGCTATCTGCGTGGCGATCGGTTGCTGGACGCCGCGCGCCGGACCGGCGCCCAGGCGATCCATCCCGGCTACGGGTTTCTGTCCGAGAACGCCGCGTTCGCCCAGGCCTGCGCCGATGCCGGCGTGGTGTTCATCGGCCCCAGCCCCGCCTCGATCCAGGCGATGGGCGACAAGCGCGAAGCCAAGGCGCTGATGCAGGCGGCCGGTGTGCCGGTGACGCCGGGCTATCACGGCGCGGACCAGGACCCGGCGTTGCTGCAGCGACAGGCCGACGGTATCGGCTATCCGGTGCTGATCAAGGCCAGCGCCGGCGGTGGCGGCAAGGGCATGCGCCTGGTCGAAAAGCCCGAGGACTTCGCGGCGGCATTGCTGTCGTGCCAGCGCGAGGCCGAGAGTGCCTTCGGCGACGCGCGCGTGCTGATCGAGCGCTACATCGTGCGGCCGCGCCACGTGGAGATCCAGGTGTTCGGCGACCGCCACGGCAACGTCGTGCATCTGTTCGAGCGCGACTGCTCGGTGCAGCGCCGTCACCAGAAGGTGCTGGAAGAAGCCCCCGCACCGGCGCTGGGCGAGGCGCAGCGCGAGGCGATGGCGCAGGCCGCGATTGCCGCCGCGCGTGCGGTCGACTACGTCGGCGCCGGCACGATCGAGTTCATCGTCGGCGAGAGCCGCGGGTCGGGCGACGGCACGGGCGAGTTCCATTTCATGGAAATGAACACCCGTCTGCAGGTCGAGCACCCGGTCACCGAGCTGGTCACCGGCATCGATCTGGTCGAATGGCAGTTGCGGGTGGCGGCCGGTCAGCCGCTGCCGCTGCGCCAGGACCAGATCCGGCACCGCGGCCATGCGATCGAGGCCCGGCTCTATGCCGAGGACGCACTGAAGGGGTTCCTGCCCTCGACCGGGACCCTGCAGGTGATGCAGTTCCCGGAGGCCAGCGCCCACGTGCGCATCGACACCGGGGTGGAGCAGGGCGACGCCATCAGTCCGTGGTACGACCCGATGATCGCCAAGCTCATCGTCTGGGACGAGGATCGGCCGCGAGCGCTGCAGCGCCTGCGCCAGGCGATCGACGCGGTACGCGTCGTCGGCGTGACCACCAATGCGGTATTTCTCGGGCGACTGGCGCGGCAAGCGGATTTCTCTGCGGCACGCCTGGAGACCGGCCTGGTCGCGCGCGAGATCGACAGCCTGCTGGCGCCATTGCCCGAAGCCGACGATGCGGCGTGGATGCATGCCGCGCTCGGCGTCTGGGCGCAGCGCCGCGCGGCGTCGACGGACGCAGACGCCTCGCCCTGGGCGCGCGACGGTTGGCGTCTCGGCGCGTCCGCGCCGCAGTGGATCGAGCTGTCGGCAGGCGGCCGGACCCGCCGGCTTGCACTGCACCCGCATGCCGACCACGTCGACATCGGCGTCGACGGGGGCCCGATGCTAACGGCCACGGTCGACTGGGCTGCGCCGACGCTCACCGCCACCCTGGACGGCGTGCGCGGGGCCGTCGATGTGTGGATGGCGGGGGCGCAGGTCGTGCTGTACCGCGGCGCCGAGCGGTTCGTGTTCGAGCACGTCGATCCACTGCATCGGCACACCGGCGCCGAGACCCATGCGGGCGCGGTGGTCGCGCCGATGCCCGGACGTATCGTCGAACTGCTGGCGCCCGTCGGGGCGCCGATCGCCAAGGGCACGCCGCTGCTGGTGATGGAAGCCATGAAGATGGAGCACACGCTGCAGGCACCGCACGACGGTGTGGTCGAGGCGTTTCTCGCCAAGCCGGGCGATCTGGTCGCCGATGGGGCGGTGCTGGTAGATTTCGTGACCGCTGACGAAGAGACGCCCTAATGCGCGATGTTGTCCGTGTCGTCGAGGTGGGCCCGCGCGATGGGCTGCAGAACGAGAAGGCGATGGTGCCGACGGCGACCAAGATCGCGTTGATCGATCGCTTGTCGGCCTGTGGCTTCCCGGTCGTCGAGGCCACCAGCTTCGTCAGCCCGAAGTGGGTGCCGCAGCTGGCCGACGCCGAGGACGTGCTGGCCGGGATCACCCGGCGCGAAGACGTCGCCTATCCGGTGCTGGTGCCCAACGACAAAGGCCTGGCCCGGGCGCTGGCGACGGGCGAGCGCCACATCGCGGTGTTCACCGCGGCCTCGGACGCCTTCAATCTCAAGAACACCAACATCGATGTCGACGGCTCGCTGGCGCGCCTGGCGCCCGTGGTCGAGCAGGCACGCGCGGCAGGGGTGTCGGTGCGCGGCTATGTGTCGACGGTGCTCGGCTGTCCCTATCAAGGCGCGGTGCCGGTGCGCGACGTCGTGCGCGTGGCCGCTGCGCTGCACGCGATGGGCTGCGATGAAATCTCGCTCGGCGACACCATTGGGGTCGGCACGCCGGCCAAGGCCCGCGAGATGCTGCTGGCCTGCGCGCAGGACGTCCCCATGGCGCAGTTGGCCGTGCATTTCCACGACACCTACGGACAGGCGCTGGCCAACGTCCACGCCTGCCTCGAGGCCGGCGTGCGCGTGGTCGACAGCGCGGTCGGCGGCCTGGGCGGTTGCCCGTATGCCAAGGGCGCCAGCGGCAACCTGGCGACCGAGGACCTGCTGTACATGCTCGAGGGGCTGGGGCTGCAGACCGGCGTCGATCTCGACGCGGTGACCCGGACCGCACTGTGGATCGGCGAGGCCTTGGGGCGGCGGCCGGCGAGCAAGCTCGCGGCAGTCGCACTGGCCAACCGCGCCGCCGACTGAGCGATTCGCGATGCGTATCGCGACCGGCGCGGCCTCAATGGGCAGCCCCTCGTCGCGGCGTACGCCACCGAACGGCAATGCCTGATTGTCTGATCGGAAAATCATTTGACATATCGGAGAATGGCTTGCAATCCTGCAGGCCTTGTCCGCCAGGAGCGTCTTCATGTCTGTGATCGCTGTCTGCCGCATGTCGGCGTCCGCACCGTCTGGAACGACGCGCGCGCAATGCGGGCGGGATCTGGCATGAGCGCGCCCGCGCCGATGCCGGGCCTCGCCCGCTGGTCGCTGCCGTTGCTGCTGCTGTGCGTCGCGGTGGCGGGGGTTGCGGCTTGGCGCGCGACGCAGACGCCAGCGCCGCGGCCGGCCGACATCCCGGTTGCTGAGTTCTCTGCAGCGCGTGCGCTGGTGGACCTGCGCTGGATCGCCGCCGAACCCCATCCCACCGGTTCGGCGGCGGCGGCACGGGTCCGCGACCGATTGGTCGCACAACTCGCGCAGGCCGGCCTGGAGGTCGAGGTGCAACGCACGCATGCGTTCGCCGAGTACCGCAACCCGCGGCTGCGCAACCTGCGCGGCGGCAATGTCGAGAACGTCGTCGCCGTGCTGCCGGGGCGCGACCGCAGCCTGCCCGCGGTGATGATGATGGCGCACTATGACAGCGTCGCCAATTCGCCGGGCGCGGCCGACGACGGCCTGGGCGTGGCGGTGATGCTGGAGGTCTCGCGTGCGATCGCGCGCGACGCGCGGCAGCGCGACGTGGTGTTCCTGTTCACCGATGCCGAGGAAGCCGGGCTGCTTGGCGCGCGGGCGTTCTTTGCCGAACACCCGCTGGCGCAGCGGATCGGCACCGTGGTCAATCTCGAGGCGCGCGGCAGCCGCGGTCGTGCCCTGTTGTTCGAGACCGGGCCGGGCAACGCCGGCCTGATCCGCACGTTCGCGGCCGGTGCACCGCTGCCGGCCGGCAACTCGCTGACCGGCTTCGTCTATCGCTACATGCCCAACGGCACCGATTTCACGGTGCCGGCCGAGCGGGGCATTCCCGGCCTCAACTTCGCGATCCTCGGCGGCCTGTTCGACTACCACGCCGCGAGTTCCACGGTCGACAATCTCGACCCGGGCAGCGTCCAGCACATGGGCGCGCAGGTGCTGCCGCTGGTGCGCACCCTGGCCGTGTCGCCCACCTTGCCGGCCGCCGATGTTGACCTGGTCTACAGCGATTTGCCGGGCGGGTGGATGATCGCGCTGCCGGCGTGGTCGGGCTGGGTCGTCTGGCTGCTGGCACTGTTGCCGATGGGCGTCGTCGCGCGCCGCGCGTCATGGGCCGACGGCGGCTGGCGCGGCGCCCTCAGCGGCCTGGCGCTCGTGCCGCTGACGCTGCTGTCGGTCGCACTGGCGGTCCGGCTGGCCTATCGGCTGCTCGGCGGCGGCGACGCATCACTGCTGCTCAACCGCGATCTATTGGCCGTGTTTCCGACCCTGGCCGCCGGCCTGGGCCTGCTGTCGATCGGCACGGTGCTGGTGGTGGGCGGCTTGGTCGCCGGCAGCCTGGGCCGGCGGACGTTCGCGCTGGTCGCGCTGGTCGTGGGTGTGGCCGCGTCGCTGCGCGGCGGCTTCGATCCGGTCGCGTTGGTGCTCGGCGTCGTCGTGGCCGGTCTGGGCTGGACCGTGGCTGGCACCCTGCGCCGTGGCGAGACGGTGCGCCTGGGCACCCTGGCCTTCTTCGGCCTGCTGGGCGCGGTGGTGCAGGCGCTCGCGCCGGAACTGGCGCCGTTGCTGCTGTGGCCGCTGCTGGGCGTGGGTGTGGTCGCGTGGTGCCTGCCGGCCAACGCACCGCTGCAGGCGGTGCGCGTGGCCGTGGCTGGGCTGGCGACGGTCTATGGGCTGGCGCATGTCTTCGGTCTGGCGCTGCAGGTCTTCGACGCCGTCGGCTTCGGCACGCCCGAGGTGCTGGCCGTCCCCGCGGTATGGCTGACGGCGCTGGCGCTGCCTTGGCTGCGGGTCGCCCACGGCAGGCGTGCGCCCGCAATTGCGCCGCTCGCCGTCGTGCTGCTGGCCAGCGGCGTGTTGGTCGCCGCGGCGTTTCCCCGGCTGGACCGGCAACGCTACCCGGCGCTGTCCCAGGTGATGTTCGTCGCCGATCCGGGGCAGGGCGAGTACCACCGTGTCAGCGCACTGCCACCGTCGTCGGCGTGGAGTCGCGCAGCGCTGCACGCCGATCGCGAAGCGCCGGTCCCGCGTCCGTTGCTGGCGGTGGACCTGGCCAGCGTCTGGGCGACGCCCGCGGCGCCGATCGCGGTGGCCGAGCCGATCCGGTTCGAGCAGTCGCGCGATGCGGCGACCGGCGAGGCGGTGCTGCGCGTGCAGGCGCCGGCTGCGACTCGCGACCTGCGAGTGCTGCTCAAGAGCGCGGCGGCCGTGCCCGGCGTGACCCTGCAGGGCGAGCCGGCCCCGTTGCTCGACACGCCCGATACCTGGTCGCGGCTGCGCTGGCATGCGCCGGGGGCCCAGGGGATCGAATTGCGCTGGCCGGACGATGCCGGGCCGGTCGAGATCCAGGCCGCCGCGGGTATCGATGGCTGGCCGCACGATGCCGAGCCGCTGCCGCCGCGCGCGCCGGACGTGATGCCCTGGTCCACCTCGGACATGACCTGGGTGCTCGGACAGACGCGCGTCGAGCCCTGAGGGCAGCGCGGCCGCGGGCGCGTCGGCCCCCGCGGCGCCCACCCGCCGGCCACCATGGCAGTGCGCGGGCATGCGAACGCCGGCCACGGGGCCGGCGGATCATGCGGACTTCGCTTGCCGACGCGAAGGATGCCGACGCGAAGGATGCCGGCGATACGGGCGGGCCTGCGGCGCAGGCCCGCTGTGCCGCGACACGCGGTCAGACCAGGCGGGTCAGCCAACCGTGGCGGTCGGGCGTACGGCCGTACTGGATGTCGAGCAGGTCCTTGCGGATCGCCATCGTGACCGCGCCAGGCCCGGCATCGGCATCGCCGACGCTGAAGTCGGCGCCCTTGAGCACGCCGATCGGGGAGATGCTGGCGGCGGTGCCGCAGGCGAACACCTCGGCGATCTCGCCCGAGCGCACGCCGTCGATCCATTCGGCGATCTCGACCCGGCGTTCGGTCACGGTGTGGCCGTGGTCGCGCAGCAACTGGATCACGCTGTCGCGGGTGATGCCTTCCAGGATGCTGCCGGTCAGCGACGGCGTCACCACGCTGCCGTCGCGCTGCACCAGGAACACGTTCATGCCGCCGAGTTCCTCGACGAAGGTGTTGGTCTCCGCGTCCAGGAACAGCACCTGCGCGCAGCCGTTGTCGTAGGCCTCGCGCTGGGGCAGCAGCGAGGCGGCGTAGTTGCCGCCGCACTTGGCAGAGCCGGTGCCGCCGCGGCCGGCGCGGGCGTAGTCGCGCGACAGCCAGATCGAGACCGGCTTGATGCCGCCCTTGAAGTAGGCGCCGGCGGGGCTGGCGATCACGTAGTAGGCCACGCGACGGGCAGGGCGCACGCCGAGGAAATCCTCATTGGCGATCATGAAGGGCCGGATGTACAGGCTCGACTCGCCGCCGCCTGGCACCCAGACCTGGTCGGTACGCACCAGCTGGCGGATCGACTCGACGAACAGGTCCACCGGCAGTTCGGGCAGGGCCATGCGGCGCGCCGAGTGCTGCAGGCGGCGGCCGTTGGCCTCGGGCCGGAACGTCCAGATCGAGCCGTCGGCATGACGGAACGCCTTCATGCCTTCGAAGATTTCCTGGCCGTAGTGCAGCACCGCGGCGGCCGGCGAGAACGTGAGCGGGCCATAGGGCCGCACATGCGCGTCGTGCCAGCCGTCCTCGACGGTCCAGTCGATCGCGACCATGTGGTCGGTGAAATGGGTCCCGAACCCCGGGTCGGCGAGGATCGCTTCGCGGTCGGCCTGCTGGCGGACCTGTTGCGAGGGGACGATGCGGAAGGTGTGGATCGACTCGGTGGTCATGCGCGAACTCAGATGTGCAAAGCGTGGCCGAGTGCGCGCAGCGCCGCTTCCTGCACGGCTTCGCCCAGCGTCGGGTGGGGATGGATGGTGCCGGCGATGTCCTCGAGCGTGGCGCCCATCTCGATGGACTGCACGAAGGCGATCGACAGTTCGGAGACCTGCACGCCGACGGCCTGCCAGCCGACGATGCGGTGATCGCTTGCCCGTGCGACCACGCGCACGAAGCCGTCGGTGGACTCAAGCGACATCGCCCGGCCGTTGGCGGCGAACGGGAACAGCGCGGTCTTGGCGTCGATGCCCTGGGCCTTGGCCTCGTCCGGCGACAGGCCGACGACGACGACTTCCGGATCGGTGAAGCACACCGCCGGGATCGCGGCCGGCACGAACCGGCGCTTCTTGCCGCTGACGATCTCGGC
Source organism: Luteimonas sp. TWI596 (assembly GCF_039674105.1). NCBI lineage: Bacteria > Pseudomonadati > Pseudomonadota > Gammaproteobacteria > Lysobacterales > Lysobacteraceae > Luteimonas > Luteimonas sp. TWI596. Next base: position 21,369 of record NZ_JBDJMU010000004.1, on the reverse strand, counting down.
CACCAGTTCGCCCTGGGCCATCGCGCGGTGCGCGAGCATGGGTTCGCCGGCGACATCGCCGATCGCCCAGACATGACGCATCGAGGTGCGGCACTGGTCGTCGATCTTGATGGCCTTGCCGGCGAGGTCGAGGCCCAGCGATTCGAGGTTGAAGCCGTCGGTCTTCGGACGCCGGCCGACCGCGACCAGGATCTGATCGCCGTCGAGCGTGCGCTCGGTGCCGTCCGGGTCGCGGACGCGCAGTGCGCCGTCGTCCGACAGTCCCAGCACGCTGTGGCCGGTCAGCACCTGGACGCCGGACTTCTGCAGGTGGGTGGCGACCGGCTTGGTCAGCTCATTGTCGTAGGCGGGCAGGATGCGGTCCTGCGCCTCGACCACGGTGACTTCGCAGCCGAGCTTGCGATAGACGGTGCCCAGCTCCAGTCCGATGTAGCCGCCGCCGACGACGATCAGGTGCTTGGGCAGCGCGGTCGGCGACAGCGCTTCGGTCGAGGAGATCACCTTGCCGCCGAACGGCAGGAACGGCAGTTCCACCGGCACCGAGCCGGTCGCCAGCAGCAGGTGCTCGCACTTGATGCGCAGATTGCCGCCGTCGTCACCGGCGCCAGCGACATCGACGGTCTTGCCGTCGACGATCGTCGCCCAGCCCTTGATGAGCTGCGCGCCGTTCTTCTTCAGCAGCGCGCCGACACCGCCGGTGAGCTTCTTGACGATACCGGCCTTCCATTCGACGGTCTTGGCCAGGTCGATCGTCGGCGCCTGCACGGTGATGCCGAGCGGCGAGTTGCCGGCGGCGAAGGCGGCGACCTTGGCGAATTCCTCGGCGGCATGGATCAGCGCCTTGGACGGAATGCAGCCGATGTTGAGGCAGGTGCCGCCCGGGTTCACGCCTTCGACGACAACGGTCTTGACGCCGAGCTGGCCGGCGCGGATGCCGGCGACGTAGCCGCCCGGGCCGCCGCCGATGACCAGCAGCTGGGTTTCGATGGTCTTCGACATCAAGGGCTCACTCCACGAACAGCAGGGCAGGGGTTTCCAGGCGACGCCGGATCGCCTGCACGAACTCGGCCGCGTCCATGCCGTCGACGATGCGATGGTCGAACGACGAGGACAGGTTCATCAGCTTGCGCGCGACCACCTGGCCCTCCTTGAACATCGGCCGCTCGATGATGCGGTTGACGCCGACGATCGCCACTTCCGGATGGTTGATGATCGGCGTGGAGACCACGCCGCCCACCGGGCCGAGGCTGCTGATGGTGATCGTCGAGCCCGACAGCTCCTCGCGGGTGGCCTTGCCTTCGCGCACGGCCGTGGCCAGGCGCGCGATCTCGCCCGCGGTCTGCCACAGGTCCAACGACTCGGCATGCGCGACCACCGGCACCGACAGGCCCACTGCGCTTTGCGTGGCGATGCCCAGTTGCACGCCTTCGTAGCGCGTGACGACGTTGGCATCGTCGTCGAAGCGGGCGTTCATCTGCGGGTAGTCACGTGCGGCGAGGATCACCGCGCGGGCCAGCAGCGGCAGCAGGGTCAGCTTGCCGCGTTCCTTGCCCCAGCGCGTGTTGAGCTGGGCGCGCAAGGCCTCGACCTCGGTGACGTCGATTTCCTCGACATAGGTGATATGCGGAATGGTCGACCACGACTGCTGCATCTTCTGCGCGATCTTGCGGCGCAGGCCGATGATCGGGATCTGCTGCTCGCCGGTGCGGCGCGCATAGCCGCCACCGGAGGCGGCGCCGCCGACCGGCTGGGCCTTGCCGCCGGCCGCGGCGTAGGCGTCGAGGTCGGCCTGCAGGATGCGACCACCCGGGCCGCTGGCCGGCACAAAGCGCAGCTCGATGCCCAGGTCCCACGCGCGGCGGCGCACGGCCGGCGAGGCCAGCGGTTGCTCGCCGGCGGCGAGCACGCCGTTGGTCACCGGGCCGCGCGCATCGGACGTCGTCGCCGGCGCGGCACGCTTGGCAGGGGCCTGCGCGCGCGGTGTCTCGACCGCCGGCGCGGGCTTGGCGGCCTCGACCTTCGGCGTGTCGACCTTCGGTTCGGCCGGCTTGGCGGCCGCTGCCTCCGGCGCCGCGGCGCCGGCCTTCACATTGCCGGCGCCTTCGACTTCGAGCCGGATCAGCTCGCTGCCGACGGCCATCATCTCGCCGGGCTGGCCGCCCAGCGAGACCACGGTGCCGGCGACAGGCGAGGGGATCTCGACCATCGCCTTGTCGGTCATGACCTCGGCCACGACTTCGTCTTCGGCGACGGTGCCGCCGACCTCGACCTTCCAGGCGATCAGTTCGACTTCGGCGATGCCTTCGCCGATGTCCGGCATCTTGATGACGTGGTGTCCCATCGCTCAGTCCTCCAGCACGCGATGCATCGCGTCGATGACCCGGGCCGGGCCCGGGAAGTAGTCCCATTCCTGCGCGTGCGGGTAGGGCGTGTCCCAACCGGTGACGCGCTCCACCGGCGCCTGCAGGTGGTAGAAGCAGTGCTCCTGGACCAGCGCGACGAGTTCGGCGCCGAAGCCGCAGGTGCGGGTGGCCTCGTGCAGCACGATGCAGCGACCGGTCTTCTTGACCGAGGCGACGATCGTGTCGAGATCCAGCGGCCACAGGCTGCGCAGGTCGATGACCTCGGCGTCGATGCCGGCGTCTTCGGCCGCGGCCTGCGCCACCCACACCGTGGTGCCGTAGGTCAGGATGGTGACCGCCTGGCCTTCGCGCACGACGGCGGCCTTGTCCAGCGGCACCGAGTAGTAGCCTTCGGGCACCTGGTTGTCGGCATGCTTGGACCAGGCCACGACCGGGCGGTCGTGATGGCCGTCGAACGGCCCGTTGTACAGGCGCTTGGGCTCGAGGAAGATCACCGGATCGTCGTTCTCGATCGAGGCGATCAGCAGACCCTTGGCGTCATAGGGGTTGGACGGCATCACGGTGCGCAGGCCGGCGACGTGGGCGAAGATCGCCTCCGGGCTCTGGCTGTGGGTCTGGCCGCCGTAGATACCGCCGCCGCAGGGCGTGCGGAACACCAGCGGCGAGGTGAACATGCCGTTGGAGCGGTAGCGCAGGCGCGCCGCTTCGGAGACGATCTGGTCGTAGGCCGGGTAGATGTAGTCGGCGAACTGGATCTCGGCGACCGGGCGCAGGCCGTAGGCGGCCATGCCGATCGCCGCCCCGGCGATGCCGCTTTCGGAAATCGGCGCGTCGAACACGCGCTGCTTGCCGTACTTGGCCTGCAGGCCGTCGGTGCAGCGGAACACGCCGCCAAAGTAGCCGACGTCCTCGCCGAAGATCACCACGGTGTCGTCGCGCTCGAGCATGACGTCCATCGCCGAACGCAGCGCCTGGATCATCGTCATCGGCGCGCTGCCGGTGGTCTGGAGTTCGGTTTCGCTCATCTCACACTCCCAACTGCTGGCGCTGGCGGCGAAGGTGGTCGGGCATGTCCTTGTAGACGTCGTTGAACATGTCGGCCGCGCCGGGACGGTTGTCGCTGCCGAGCAACCCATGGGACTCGGCTTCCTTGAGTGCGCGCGAGATCTCAGCATCGAGTTCGCTGCGCACCTGTTCGTGCTGTTCGTCGCTCCACAGCCCGCGCTTGATCAGATGCCGCTTCAGGCGCTCGATCGGATCGCCGAGCGGGAAATGCTGCGCGTCGTCGGCGGGGCGGTACTTGGAGGGATCGTCGGAGGTCGAATGCGGACCGGCGCGATAGGTGACCCATTCGATCAGCGTCGCGCCCAGATTGCTGCGCGCGCGCTCGGCGGCCCAGCGCGAGGCGGCGTAGACGGCCAGCAGGTCGTTGCCATCCACGCGCAGCGACGGAATGCCGTAGGCGGCGCCGCGTGCGGCGAAGGTGGTGTTCTCGCCGCCGGCGATCGCCTGGAACGTCGAGATCGCCCACTGGTTGTTGACGACGTTGAGGATCACCGGCGCGCGGTACACGTGGGCGAACACCAGGGCGGCGTGGAAATCGCCTTCGGCGGTCGCGCCGTCGCCGACCCAGGCGGTCGCGATCTTGGTGTCGCCCTTGATCGCCGAGGCCATCGCCCAGCCCACGGCCTGGATGTACTGCGTGGTCAGGTTGCCGGAAATCGAGAAGAAGCCCGCGTCCTTGTACGAGTACATGATCGGCAACTGGCGGCCCTTGAGCGGGTCGGCTGCGTTCGACAGCACCTGGCACATCATCTCGACCAGCGAGACCTCTTTGGTGATCAGGATGCCTTGCTGGCGGTAGGTCGGGAACTGCATGTCGCCGTCGCGCAGCGCCAGGGTCTGGCCGACCGCGATCGCTTCCTCGCCCAGGCACTGGATGTAGAACGAGGTCTTCTTCTGGCGCTGGGCGATCAACATGCGGGCGTCGAAGGCGCGGGTCTTGAGCATCGCGTGCATCGCGCGCAGCAGCACGGCGTCGTCGATGTCGGCCGCCCACGGGCCGACCGCGTCGCCGTTGTCGTCGAGCACGCGGACCAGTTGCGTGGTCAGCGGCGCGGTCTGGCCGGCGGTTACATCGAGCGCGGGCTTGTCGACCGCGCCGGCCGGGCTGAGCTGCAGATAGGAGAAATCGGTGGCCTGGCCCGGGCGGGCACTGGGTTCGGGCACGTGCAGCCGCAAGGGGGCGGTCGTGGCCGGGGTCTGGGACGTGGACATGTCAGGAGCCTCGCTGGACATGGGACATGGAAGAACGGACATGCCGGCGGCGGGGGGCGTCGGCGAGGGCGCGGCCGATGCCCGGACGGGCGATCGACGCGAGGGGGCACGCGCGGGGCGCGTGCCGGGACGGGGCACAGGACAAGAAACGCTTCTCCCGGTCGGGGCGGGCTCGGCCCGCGGCACTCAGGCGGGCGCGGCGCGCCGCATTCCGCCAGGCGTGAAGTCTACGGCGCCGGCCGGCTATCGTAAATTTGTTTAATTCTTTACGAGGTATCGTAAAATCCGATGCCTGCCGCTGTTCGGAGTGTGACATGCAGATTCCGGCCAACCTGTCGTTGCGGCAACTGCGCTACTTCGCCGAAGCGGCCGAGTTGGGCCAGTTCTCGCAGGCGGCCCGCAAGCTGCACGTCTCGCAATCGGTGATCACCACTGCGGTCGCCCAGCTCGAGACGATGCTGGGCCTGCGTCTGTTCGACCGGATGCCGCACGGGGTCGCGCTGACCGCGGAAGGCCATCGCTTCCACCAGCACGTGCGCCACGTGCTGGACACGCTGCAGGACGCGCTCAGCGAGCCGACGCTGCTGGCCAATGCGCTCACCGGGACAGTGCGGGTCGGCGCTTCGTACACGGTGCTGGGCTACTTCCTGCCCAGCCTGCTGGCGCGTTTCAAGCGCTCCTACCCACTGGTGGAGATCGATCTGATCGACATGGACCGCGCCGAGATCGAACGCGGCGTGACCGACGGCGCGCTCGATCTGGGACTGTGCATCATCTCCAACATGGTCGAGCCCTATGTGCTCCGGCGCCAGGCGCTGATCCGCTCGCGCCGCCAGTTGTGGATCGCCGAATCGCATCCGCTGGCGCAGTTGCCGACCATCGGGCCGGCCGATGTGGCGCCGTATCCCTACATCATGCTGAAAGTGGACGAGGGCGAGGCCTCGGCGATGCGCTATTGGCACTCGGTGGGCCATGCGCCGAACGTGGCGTTTCGTACCTCGTCGCTCGAAGCCCTGCGCGGCCTGGTCGCCTACGGATTCGGCGTCAGCATCCTGTCGGACATGGTCTACCGGCCCTGGTCGCTGGACGGCCGCCGGATCGACGTGCGTACGCTCGAGGTGGCCGTGCCGCCGATGGAAGTGGGGCTGGTCTGGCGCCCCGACGCCCCGTTGTCTGCGCCCGCCCATGCGCTGCACCAGTTCCTGGTCTTCGCCTGCGACGGCTGAGCGCACTGCTGCGTGCGCGTTGATCAAGCCCTCCGCCCGCGCGTCGGCGGCTTGCGTCAGGTCGGGCAGGACCAGGCCCTTCCCACGTGTGGGGGCGGGTTGGATGGGAACGACACGTGGCTGCGACGCCACGCCGATCGGCCCATAGCTTTGGGTTATGCATGACCCAAGTATTCGCAATGGAGCCGGGCCATCGGGCCCGGTTAAGTTCCCATCAGAGAATTTCATTGCATTTTCTCGGATCAGGCCAATTCTTCGCGCGATCGGATCGAGATGTCCGCCGTGAAACCGGCCGCCGCGGGATGGACCCCCTCACTGTGTGTTTCCCACCGCGCTCCTCCCCCAAGAACCGGGTTCTGTCCGTCCTTTCAGGGGCCTCCCCACTTGTCGAGACTGAACACGATGCGCAACCACACACTCCGTCCCTCCCTGCTGACACTGGCCTGCCTCTGCGGGCTCTTGGCATCCGGCACCACGTTCCAGACATTGGCGCAGGACGCGCCCGAAGACGCCGAGGCGTCCCCGTCGGCCCCGCGCACGCTCGATGTGATCCAGGTCACCGCACAAAAGCGTGTGGAATCGCCCACTGAAATCCCGATGTCGATCAGCGTACTGGGCGAGGAAGCCCTCGACCGCCTGCAGATCAACAACGTCAACAACCTGGCCGGTGTGATTCCCGGCCTGCAGGTCAACAACCTGGGCTGGCCCGGCCGCGCGCAGGTGTCGTTGCGCGGCATCGTGCCGATGGGCAACACGGCATCGACCGCGATCTACGTCGACGACATCCCGCTGACCCCCAACGGGTCGCTGTCGGGCGGCACGTCGGGCATGTTCGATCTGCTGCCCTATGACCTGCAGCATGTCGAAGTGCTGCGTGGTCCGCAGGGCACGCTGTATGGCGCCAGTGCGCTGGGCGGTCTGGTCAAGTACGTCACCCGTCGCCCCGAACTGGACTACTTCGAAGGCCGGGCCGGTGGCACGGTCAGCGTCATCGACGACGGGGGGCACGTGGGCTACGCCGGACGCGTCTCGATCAACGCGCCACTGGCCGAGGGCAAGCTGGCAATGCGCGCCAGCTACGCCGAGCAGGCGACGCCGGGCTGGATCGACAACACCGTGCTCCAGCGCCGCGACACCAACGACGTGCGCCAGAAGGCCGGGCGCCTGTCGCTGCTGTGGCAGCCGATCGACACGCTCGAGGTGGTGCTCAGCGCGATCACCCAGCAGAACCGGGCCGACAACCTTGGCGTGGTCTCGCTCGATCCGGTGACGCTCGAGCGCTCGCTGCCGGGCTACGCCAGCGACTATCTGCTGCTGCAGCCGAGCACCATCGATGCCGATGTCTACGGGCTGAGCGTCGACTGGGATCTGGGCTGGGCCGATTTCAATGCATCGAGCAGTTGGCTCGACTCGCGCACCTGGCGCGTGCAGGACCTGTCGGCCGAGTACGTGCCGCTGCTCGGGGGCACGCCCGGTCGTGGCCCGCTGGCCTACGCGGCGCTCGACACCAAGATCGGTCTGCGCAAGTTCACCCAGGAAGTCCGCCTGACTTCCAAGGACACCAGCAGGCTGGCGTGGCAGATCGGCGCGTTCTACACCGACGAGGACGCCGACTACATCGAGTTCGGCGACGTCATGAGCGCGACCATGACGCCGGTGGCCTCGCTGTTCACCGCGGATGTGCTGACCACGTATCGCGAGAAGGCGCTGTTCGGCAATACGACCTGGAAGTTCAGCGACCGCTTCGACCTGGCCCTGGGCCTGCGCCATGCACAGAACGACCAGGTGTTCGACCAGAGCCTGGGCGGCCTGCTGGGCGGCGGACAGGCTTACAACGGCACCTCCTCGGAAAGTGTGACCACCTGGAGCGTCAGTCCGCGCCTGTTCTTTGGCGAGGACAGCATGGCCTATCTGCGGGCCGCCAGCGGCTATCGCGCCGGCAGTCCCAACCCGCTGATCGCCAATGCGCCCGATGTGCCGCGACAGGTCGACGCCGATACGCTGGTCAACTACGAACTGGGGATCAAAAGTCATCTGTGGGACCGGCGTGCCCTGGTCGAGGCTGCGGTGTTTCGCATCGACTGGGACGACATCCGTCTCAACCTGGCAACGCCCAGCGGCATTTCCTATGGCCTCAACGGTGGCAGCGCACGCAGCCAGGGTGTCGAGTTCAGCGGCTCGATCGCGGCGAGCGACGGCCTGCGCCTGAGCGGGACGCTGACCTATACCGATGCCGAACTGACGGCGTCGATTCCGGGTCAGGCGCCGGCGGGCACGCCGCTGCCGCAGGTCCCCGAGTGGAGCGGCAGCGTGCAGGCGCACTACCAGTTCCCGACCCGGGGCGAGTGGGCCTGGAGCCTGGCCGGCGCCTTGCGTTACTACGGCAGCCGTCCGCTGTCGGTGGCGGCGTCGCAGTCGATCGATCTGTCCAGCTACAGCCTGCTCGATCTGAGCGCCGAACTGGGCAGCACCGACGCCTCGTTCCGCTTCTTCGTCAACAACGTGACCAACGAAGATACCTTCACCGCGGCCAGTCGGACCCTGTTGGGATCGGCGCGTCTGACGCGCTGGAATGGCGTGATGCTGCAACCGCGTACCATCGGCGTGTCCTTCGATTACCGGTTCTGATGCCATGCCCGTTCCATCGCGCGCGCGGGTCCTGAAGTCCTTGTCGTGGTCGCTGCCCTGGCTGCTGTTGGCATGCCAGGTGCAGTCGGCCGAGCCATCGCCGGCGACGGCAGTGGCCGTCGACGGCATCGCGGCGGACGGGCCCGGGTGTGCGATCACCGCCTCGCGCGCAGGGCAGGTGATCCTGGCGGCGTCCGCGGGTCTGGCCGATCTCGATCGCGGTCGCCCGATCGACGGTGACACGCTGTTCTACGCGGCCTCGGTGTCCAAGCAGTTCACCGCACTGGCGGTCGCGCAACTGGCGGCGGCCGGCACGATCGAGTTGGACGGGGATGTGCGGCAGTACATCCCCGAACTTCCGGGCCAGTCGGGCACGATCACGCCGCGGATGCTGATGCATCACACGTCCGGCCTGCCGGACTGGCTGATGCTCGCGGCGATGGCCGGCGTCTCGGACTGGGGCGTTCTCGACCAGGCAGGCGCGGTCGGGCTGGTGACCGCGCGCCCGGACACCGCGTTCGCGCCGGGGACACGCTTCGAGTACTCCAACGGCGGCTACCTGCTGCTGGCCGAGATCGTGGCGCGCACCACCGGCTTGCCCTTCGCCGAGTATGTCCGCAGGCACATCTTCGAGCCGCTGGGCATGCGCGATGCGTTCTTCCTCGCCGGGCAACGCCCGACGGGTGCCGCCGTCGCCCACGGATACGTGCCTGCCAAGGGCGGTTTCCAGGTGCGCGACACCTATCCGCTGATCGGCGGCTCGGGCGGGCTGATGCTCACTGCGAAGGATCTGGCCCGCTACGAGTACGACATCGAGGTCGGCCATCGAGTGTGGACCGATGCGGTGCGCGAGATCATGTGGACGCCGGCGCAGCTGTCCGACGGTGGCTTTGCCGGCGTCCCGGACGGGCTGGGCTATGCGGGGGGGCTGCGCGTGGGCGAGCGCAACGGCCAGCGCGTCATTGAGCACGCGGGCGCGGCTGAAGCCTTCCGCCTGCAGTACCTGCGGCTGCCCGAGCACAGGCTGGGCGTCGCGGTGCTGTGCAACCGCGGCGACCAAGACCCGATTCCGCGTGCCGATGCGATTGCTGCGGCGCTTGTGCCCGCCGGTCTGTGGACCGAACCGGCAGTGGCCGCGGTGCATCCGGGCGAGTACGTCGATGCTGCGCTCGGCCTGCGCTACCGCGTGCCCGCACCCGAAGGCGATCGGCTTGCGGTGCGGATCTTCTCGGCGCTGACGCCTGCCGACGGCACGATGCAGATGTTCCGGCGCGACAGCAGTGGCGGCTTCATCGCCGAGGACCCGGTGCGGCCGATCCGCCTGCGCATCCCGCCTGGCGGCGCCACGCTCGAGGTCTCGATCAACAGCAGCACACTGTCCCTGCAGCGGAGTCCTCACTGATGACCAATCCCCCCAAGTCCCCGCGCCGTCGCCGGCGTTGGCTGCGGATCCTGCTGGCGGTCGGGGCCTTGCTGCTGGTCGGCGCGGTGCTCACCTTGCACCTGCAGATCCGCAAAGGCAGCTGCAGTGCCTCGCTGCCGTTCGCGGCGACGTTGCGCAACGCCGATGTCGATGGTCTGCGCATGCGCTGGTCCATCAGCGGCGATCCGGACGACCGACGTCCGACGCTGGTCATGATCACGGGGCTGGGCAGCGGCCAGGCAACTTGGGCGTCGGTGCTCGAGGGACTGCTGCGACATGGTCGTGTGTTCACCTACGACAGACTGGGCTACTGCGAGAGCGATGCCGCACCGCCGGGACCGCGCGATGTGGTGACGATGGCCGACGAACTGCACGGGCTGCTCGAGACGACGCAGATCGCGCCGCCGTATGTGCTGGTCGGCCATTCGCTCGGTGGCCTGGTGGCCGAGGCCTACGCCGCGCGCTATCCCGATCAGATCGCCGGTCTGGTGTTCGACGATGCCCGCGCCGCCGATTTCATGCTGCGCTGCCTGGATGCACTGGGCGAGTCGCGGTGTGCCGATCCGTGGTGGGTGGCGCCCCTGCTCAAGCTCGCGCCGATCCAGGCGCGCGAATTCACCGCGCTGCAGGCCAGCGAGGCGCAGGTGCGCAGCCTCGAACCTGTCTCCGGTGTCCCCGCACTGGTGTTGTCGGCCGGCGTGCTGCGGCTCGGCGACGATGTCCTGGAGGTCTGGCTCGACAGCCAACGTGGGCTGGCGTCGCGCTATGGCGCCCAGCAGATCACCTTCGAAGGCAGCTCGCACTTCCTGCATACGCAGGACCCCGCGCGCTTCGTCAGTCTGGTCGGCGCATTCGTCGATGCCTTGCCTGCGCAGGACGGCGCCGGGGCGCCGCACGGCGACTCAGAGGCCGAGCGGGGGGCCGCGCCCCTCCAGCGCGATCGAGAACTGCTTGAGGAATCCCTCGATCAGCCGTGATGGCGGACGCTCTTCGAGGAACATGCACTGCACCTTGAAGCCGAGGGCCGGAGACAGCGGCCGCCATGCAAGCCCGGGGGCGGCGAAGGCCTGGGCGGTGAACTCGTCGACGATCGACATGCCCGCGCCGCACCGGGTCAGCCCGGCGGCGATGTAGAAGGTCTGGTTGGAGACGACTTCGCGCACGCGCACCTGCAGGCGCTGCAGCTCGCGATTGAACAGATCGCCCAGCGGGCCGCCGGTCGTCATACCGAGCAGCTCGCGGTCCTGCAGGGCTTGCAATGCAATCCGCGCGCCGACGTCGGGCATGTCCGCCTCGCGGAACATCAGCACCAGCTCGCCGTCGGTGAGGTCGCGACGCTTGAGCCGTGGATGGGTGGGCGCGTCGTAGCCGATGGCGATGTCGCAACTGCGCTCGTAGAGCGCACGGAACAGGTCGTCGTGGTGCAGGGTCTGCACTTCGAAGGTGGTGTGCGGATAGCGCGTGCGGAATCGGGCAATCGCCAACGGTGCCACCTGCAGGCCCAGCGATGGCACCACCGCAAGGCGAATGTGGCCATCGGTCATGAAGCGCAGGTTGCTGGCGGTCTTCTGTAGCGAGGTCAGGCGCCGGAAGACTTCCGCCGCTTCGTTGGCCAGCGCATGCGCTTCATCGGTCGGCACCAGACGGCCGCGCACACGCCGGAACAGCGCCATGCCGAGCTGCTGCTCGGTGTGCGCCAGCACCTTGCTCAGCGCCGGCTGCGAGACGTGCAGGGTGCGCGCGGCGCCGCTGATCGAACCGGTGGTGTAGATCGCATGGAAGACTTCGATCTGGCGGAAACGCATGGTCGGCTCCGGGATTGCGATCGGCCCACCGTTCGGATCGGTGCGGCCGGCCGTGGCGGCTCAGGCGGTCAGCGGGGAGGGCGCCACCCTGGGCGGCTGCGCCGGGGCGATCGGCGTGGGCGTCCGGTCCTCGACCTCGATGCGGCGGCCGCCGCCCCACAACATGGACGCGGGTGGCTGCAGCAGGCCGCCGACCAGGTGCATGCCACCGGGGTGATCGTCGCGCAACCACAGCGGGCCGTCCAGGTCCACGAAACGCGCGTGCCGGCCGACATGCAGCGCCGGCGCGATCGCCAGCGACGAACAGCCCATGCAACCGACCATGATCTCGAAGCCCTGCGTGCGCGCGGCATCCAGCAGCGTCAGCGCACCGGTCAGGCCGCCGGTCTTGTCGAGCTTGATGTTGACCACGCCATAGAGGTCCTGCAGGCGCGGCAGGTCCTCGGCGACATGGCACGACTCGTCCGCGCACAGCAGGGTTGCCGACTGGAAGCCACGCAGGCGTTCGTCCTCGCCTGCCGGCAAGGGCTGTTCGACCAGTTCCACGCGCGTGGCCGCCAGCAGCGGCTGCATGGCCTGCAGCAGGTCGATCGTCCAGCTTTCGTTGGGGTCGACCATCAGGCGGGCCTGCGGCGCGGCATCGCGGACGGCCTGGATCAAGCGCGCCGGATCGTCTGCACCGACCTTGATCTTGAGCAGGTCGAGATGCGCATGGCCGCGCGCCGCTTCGGCCATGCGCTCGGCCGTGTCCAGACCGATGGTCTGGGCGGTCGGCAGGCAGGGCAGATCGGTCTGCCCGAGCAGCGTCGAGACCGGCACACCGCGGCGCTGCGATTCCAGATCCCACAACGCGCTATCGACGGCATTGCGCGCCGCACCGGCCGGTAGCATCCGCTGCAACTGCGCACGGTCGAGCGCGGCCGGTGGGAGGCGGGCGAGTGTTTCGACCTGCGCGATCACCGAGTCGATCGTCTCGCCATAGCGTGCATAGGGCGTCGATTCGCCGCGTCCGATGCGGCCGCCGTCGCGGATATGGACTTCGACCACCTCGGCCGTGGTGCGCAAGCCGCGCGAGATGCGGAACGGTGTGGCCAGCGGCCACGAGCGCGGGACGGCGCTCAACCAGGGAAGCATGCGTGGATCCTGTCGATGATGGCGTCAGTGCCGTGGCGCAGGGGGTCCTGCGTGGGAAGTCCGAATGCCTGCTCGATCTCTCGGCACAGACGCAGCGCGTCGGCATCGGGCAGGTCGCAGGTATTGAGGGCGATCCCGACCGCCTGCACAGCGGGATTGGTCAGGCGTGCGGCTGCGAGGTTCGCGTCCAACGTGGTGCGCAGGTCGGGCAGCGGGTAATGCGGCAGCCCGCGCATATGCGTGCGCCCCGGTGCGTGGCACAGCACGAGGGCGTCGGCCTGGGCGCCATGGAGCAGCCCCAGCGACACACCGGCAAAGGACGCGTGGAACAGCGACCCCTGGCCCTCGATGACGTCCCAGCCCCCATCGGTGCGTGCCGGGGACAGCCACTCGACGCCACCGGAGATGAAGTCCGCGACCAGTGCATCGAGCGGCAATCCGCCACCGGCGATGAAGATGCCGGTCTGGCCGGTCGCGCGGAAGTCGGCGCGCCTACCGCGTGCGCGCAGCGCCTGTGCGAGCGCGAGCGCGGTGTACATCTTGCCGCTGGAGCAATCGGTGCCGACCGTCAGCAGACGCAGGCCCGCGCGTCTCAGACCGGTGCCGACCGGGACCGCGGGCGGCGTGCGTGCATCGAACAGATGACGGCCGTTGCGCCGCGCGGCTTCGACGATCGACGGATGCGCGGTGAGCCGCTCGTGCAGGCCCGATGCCACGTTGAGGCCGGCATCCAGCGCGGCAATGACATCGGCGACGATCGCCGGTCCGAGCCGGCCGCCGGCATTGGCGACGCCCACGACCATGGTGTTGATGCCGGCGGCCCGGGCGTCGACGACGCCCATGTCCGGCAGGTCCACGCTGGTGCGGCATTGCGGTCCGCGGAACTGGGCCCGGCACCACTGCGGACGGAACTGGGCCAGGCCGCGCGCGGTCTTGGCCGCGAGTGCGTCCTGCGCATCGCCCAGATAGAGCAGGAAGGGCGGCGGCCACAGCGCGGGGGCTTCGGGATCGGGCGACATGCGGGACCTGGGCTTGCTGGCCAACACCGGACGGCCTCCATCTTCGATGGCGCGTCCTGGCCGGGCTATTGAATTCACGCCGCCGGTCTATAGCCAGGGATTATGGGTTGGTGACGACGGGCCATCCCGATCAGCCCGCACCCGGCGCGGTCGGCGGCGCGGCAGATGGCTCGAATGCATCGCCGCGACGCCTCCAGAGCTGCGTCAACGCGTATAGCAGCAGGGGCACGACATAGGTCGCCAGAATCGCGTAGGCCAGCAGGCGGTAGCCCTGCGCAATGAGCGCGACGAGTCCGATCGCGTCGGCCATGAACACCGCGCCGAGCAGGATCGCGGCGATGATCGCCGTGCGCAGGCCCGGGCCGGGTTCGGTGCCGGTGCGCTCGCGCCAGTTGATACGCAAGCGCGCATCGACCGATGCCATCAACGCCACACCCGTCTCCACCAGGGCGACCAGAATCATCAGACGGAACAGCCACTGGAACCATGGCAGCTCCAGCTTGCCGAGCATCATGTCCGACGGCAGCGGCGCGTCGGCGATATCGGGCAGGAAGGCCAGCATGCAGACGTAGAACACCATCGCCGGCACGATCGCCAGCGGTCCGGCGAGTGCACCGGCAACGACGGCATCGCGCCGACGCAGCAGGTGCCTGACGACGATCAGGGTCGAGACCGCTGCGAACACGTTGTACCCGGCGTAGGTCAGCCCATCGAGTGCCCAATGCGGGCCGAGGCCACTGCTGCCGGACATGCGTGCCATCGAACCATCGCCGAAGCGCAACAAGATCAGACACGCCGCCAGCGCGTAGACCACGTACATGAACAGCGACATCAGCTTGAACAGCCGCTCGACGGCCGTCGTGCCGGCCTGCACGACGGCCGTGATCACCACCACCAGCAGCAGCGTGCCGACCAGGCGCGGCCAGTCGAACATGGTGGCGGCCAGTTCACCGGCCGCCGCCCCGAACACCGCCAGCACGACGACGATCAGAGCCAGATAGGCGACTTCGAACGTCCACCAACCACGGCCGAGAAGATGCCGGAAGAAACTGCGGTAGTCGTAGGCGCGGATCTCCCGCGCCAGAAGGAAGGTCAATATGCATACGACGCTCCACACGACCATCGACAGGGTCATGGCGGCCAGCCCGCCCCATGGGCCCGAAGGCAGGAAGAACTCCGCCAGTTCGCGCCCGGTGGCGTAGCCGCCGCCGATGACCGCCGACTTGAAGGCCAGGCCCGGTAACAGATAGCGCTGGAACCGGCTGGCCTGCGTCGTCATCGTGCGGCGTCCGCCGATTCGAACAGGTAGAAGTCGCGGACGGTGCGTGCGATTTCGGCAATCACGCGTTCGCGTTCCGGCCGGGGCGCGTTGCTGGCCTTGACGAACGCGGCGATGACAAACTGGCTGCCGTCCGGCAGGGTGACCACGCCGACGTCGTTGACCGTGCCGCCGACGGTGCCGCTCTTGTCGGCGACCACGGTGCCTGGTGGCATGCGACCGCGCAGACGCGCATCGCAGGTCCGGCAGCGTTCCATCACGCTGGTCAGCACGCGTGTGCTCGCTTCGCTCAGTGCCTGGCCGCTGAAGATGCGCTGCAGCAGCGTGGCCATCGCCGGCGGTGTGGAGGTGTCGCGCGGGTCGTTGTCGTAGGGGGCATACGCACCCGCGCCGCGCGTGGCCAGTTCGGGGTTGGCCTTGACCAGTTCCACCACGTCGGCCTTGCTCAGACCGCGGGTGTCGACGCCGTAGAACTCCCTGAGCAGCGTGCGGGTGTCGCGATCCAGACGCTGGTCTTCGATGCCCTGACCCCGCAACCAGGCAGTCACCGCCGCGGGCCCGCCGGCCTGCTCGACCAACACGTCGGTCGCCGTGTTGTCGCTGTTGGTCATCATCACTTCGATCAGGTTATGGATCGACAGGCTGACGCCGGGATGGATGAAATGCTCGGCGATCACCAGCGAATCGACGTACTTCTCCGGTTCCACGGCGACCAGCGTGTCCAGTGCGAGCTCGCCAGCATCGACCTTGGCCAGGATCGCCGCAGCGACCGCGATCTTGAACGTGCTCGCCATCGGGTAGCGCTGATCGGCGTTGAGGTGCACCGGCGTGCCGGTCCCGTCCAGTCGCCATGCCGAGACGCCGACGGTGCCATCGATGGACGAGGCCAGGCGTTCGATTTCCTTCTCGACCACGCGGCTGTCGGCCGATGCCGACAGCGGGACGGCGCCCAGCGCGAAGGCCAGACCGAGGACGAGGGTGTTCTTCAGACTCTTCATGCGATGCAAGCCTCTACGACGTGTTCAAAACCGGTTTCAGCGCGCATCGGATCGCCCGCAGGCAGACCCAGACGCGAGGACACTTCAGCGCAGGCCGCCAATGCGGCCTCCGGACTCATGCCATGCGTGTTCAAACTGACCCCCACACAGCGGATCGCCGGGTTGGTGCGGCTGCCCAGACGCACCGTCAGGTCGATCACGTCCTCGATCGAGGGCAGGGGATAGTCGGGGTACCCGAGCACGTGGGCACGCCCGGGTTGGTGGCAGACGACGAACACGTCTGGCTGACTGCCATGCAGCAGTCCCAGGGTCACGCCGGCATAGGCGGGATGAAACAACGAACCCTGTCCTTCGATCACGTCCCAATGGTCATGCGCGGCGTCTGGACTGAGCTGTTCGGCGGCGCCGGCCGAGAAGTCCGCGACCATCGCATCCATCGGCAGGCCGCCCCCGGCGATCAGGATGCCGGTCTGCCCGGTGGCGCGGAAATCGGCATCGACGCCGCGCGCGCGCAGGCCCTTGACCAGCCCCAGCGCGGTGTACTTCTTGCCCAGGGCGCAGTCGGTGCCGACCGTCAGCACCCGCTTGCCGCTGCGCTTGCGGCCATTGGCGACCGGAATGCCCGGCGGCGGCACGCGCACGCTGATCAGGCGGCGGTCGAGCCGGACCGCGGCCTCGGCCAGTTCCGGAATGTGGGCGAGCACCTGGTGCATGCCGCTGACCAGGTCCAGGCCCTGCTCCATGGCCTCGAGCAGCGACGGGATCCAGCTCGGCAGGATCGTGCCGCCCTGGTTGGCGATACCGATCACCAGCGCGCGTGCACCGGCGGCGTAGGCCTGTGCAGGCGTCATCGACGGCAGGCCGGTACTGACGGTTGCTGCGGGCAGGGCCCACTCGCCGACGCAGTGTTCCGGCGCCCAGTCGCGCAGACCGATCGCAGTCTTGGCAAAGCCCGGTTCGGTCACATCGCCGAGAAACAGCAGGTACGGCTGCGGCAACGCGATGACCGCGTGCGCCGCGCCGTTCGAAGAAGGTGTCATCAAGGTCAAGCTCCAGTGGGGCGTGGACAGCAGGGGAGAGCAGGCACGAGGGCGCGCCTGTAGAGGCAGGAGGGGGGAGGGGGGAGGGGCTGCACGCATCGGTGGGACCGAGCGTGCAGCGGACCTCAGAAGCGGTAGTCGATCGACACGCCGACCGTGCGCGGTTGCAGCGGTACGCCGACCACCGCAACGTCGCGGTTGAACACATCGCGCACGAGTCCGGTGGACACGTAGGAGCGCTCGTCGGTCAGATTGCGGGCGTACAGACGCGCGGTCCAACGCAGATTGGTCAGCTCGGCGTGGAGGTCGACGGCGCGGTAGCTCTCGATCTCGTAGCCGCCGATGCCGACCCGGTTGCCGGTGAAGCGGAAGCCGCCGCCGACGCGCCCGTGCCAATGCGGCCCGGCCTCGAAGTCGTAGTCGATGGTGCTCGACCAGCTCAGGCGCGGCGTCAGCGGCATGCGGCTGCCCGAGGTCAAGCCGCTGGCGGGCGGCACGTCGCCCAGTTCGGAATCGGTGTAGGCGGCGTTCAACCCGACGGTGATCCGCTCGGTCGCGCGGACCAGCGCCGCAAGTTCCAGGCCCTGGCTTTTCGCGCTGCCGGCGTTGCCCATCCGCGAAATGCCGTTGACGGTCTCGCGCAACTGGATGTCGTCCCAGTCGATACGGAACACCGCCACGTCGAGCATCGCGCGCCGGTCCCAGAAGTGCGACTTGTAGCCCAGCTCGAAGTTGCCCAGCGTGTCGGAGCGCGTCATCGGCACCGAGCCCGTCACCGAGACGTTCGGGCCGCCGGGCCGGTAGCCGGTCGCATAGCGCGCATAGAGCATCGACCGGTCGTCGAGATGCCAGCGGGACGCGAGTTTCCAGGTGAACACGTTCTCGTCGATCGAATCGACCAGGTCGAGCGTGCCGCCATAGAGCGCACCGGTGGTGTGCTGCTCGAAGTCCTGTTCGTTGCGGGCGTAGCGCACGCCGGCCGACACGTCGAAGCGCGGACTGAACTTGTAGGTCGCATCGGCGAACAGCGCCTGCTCATCGTAACGGCCGGGCAGGGTGCCCGACGCGGCCTCGAACGGCAGCGGATTGCCGTCGCTGTCGTAGGGGCTGACTTTCTGACGGTTGCCGTGCTTCTCGCCGGTGAGGAAGGTGCCGACCAGCCATTCGAAGCGGTCGTCGGCCTTGGAACTGAGCCGGAACTCCTGGGTCCACTTG
This sequence comes from Luteimonas sp. TWI596, assembly GCF_039674105.1. Lineage (NCBI taxonomy): Bacteria > Pseudomonadati > Pseudomonadota > Gammaproteobacteria > Lysobacterales > Lysobacteraceae > Luteimonas > Luteimonas sp. TWI596. The sequence continues at coordinate 2,962 of NZ_JBDJMU010000004.1, read as the reverse complement.
CGGTTGCCCAGGAACACGTCGAACTGCGCCTGACCGGCCGGCACCGCGCCCCCGGTCAGCAGCGGCCAGGCAACGCCGTAGACCAGCGTGGCGTCCTGGGTCTCGTCCATCCGCGTCTCGGAGAAACTGGTCGCCGACACGAAGTCGAGGTTGCCCAGGTCCCAGTCCAGGATCGCGGAGTGGTAGTTGGTCTCCATGCGATAGGGCGTGGGACGGAACAGGATGCCGTCGAGCTCTCCGCGCAACGGCGCCAGCGTCGTAGGGGTGAGACCGACCTGCCCGGTGTTGTCGGCGTCGACCAGCTGGTGCAGCGTCTGCAGGCGCAGGTTTACGTGGTCGGTGAGGCGCCAGGTCAGCGCCACGCGCGAGGCGAGTTGCGAATAACCGTTGCTGTCCTTGGCGTCGTCGCCGGTGAGATCGGGCTGGTCCACGTAGCCCGGCGTCACCTGCCTGGAGAAGCTGGCGCGCAGGCCGACCCGCCCCTCGACGATCGGCGCGTTGATCGCCGCGCGCAGGCCGGTGCCCAGGTCACCGGCTTCGCTGGTGGTGTTGACGTCCATGCCGGCGCGGAACTCGATCGCATCCGGATCGGCCGCCTTGGTGATGTACTTGAACAACCCGCCCATCGCCCCGGCGCCATACAGTGTGCCCTGCGGACCGCGGAGCACCTCCACGCTCTGGATGTCGTAGGGCAGCAGGTCGAGCGCGTAGGTCGTCGCACGCTGCTTGTTGGTGCTGGGGCCGATGGGCGTGTCGTCGATGTAGGTCCCGATGATCGAGCCGCCGCCCAGCGGGGCCACGCCGCGCAGGGCCATCGCGGTCTGCCCGGGCGCGCCGCCGCTGTCGACCTGGAAGCCCGGCACATAGGCCGCGAAGTCGTTGAGCCGCGTCGCGCCGAACGCTTCGAGGCGTTCCTCGCTGATCACGCTGACCCCCGAGGCCACCTCCATGACGTTCTCGCTGCGCTTTTGCGCGGTGGCGACCACGCGGTCGAGTTCCACGGCGTCGGGCGCCTTGCGGCCGGTGTCGCTGTCGGCGTCCTGCGCGAACGCCTGGGGGATCTGGCCGGCACAACACATGGCCAGCGTGGAGGCGAGAATCGAACGTTTCATCGTGCGCATGCCGGGCTCCGCAATGGACGTGATCAGGTGGGAAGAACGATCGGTTTCCAGGTCTGGCCGAGCAGACGCCGGAAGTTGCCGCCGAGGATCTGGCGGATGTGCCCGTCGCTGTAGCCGCGACGGATCAGGACCTCGACGAGGTCGTAGGTCTTGCGGGGATGGTCGAAGCCGTCGGTGTCGATACGCTCGCGGAACGCGTAGCTGGCCTTGTAGCTGGCGCGTAGCGCCGCCAACTGGTCGCTGGGCATGTCGTCGTAGCCGTGCAGGTCGGCATCCGACCCGATGCCGACATGGTCGATGCCCACCAGCTTCACGACATGGTCGATGTGATCGACCATGTGTTCGATCGTCGTGGGCTCGCGGTCACGCACGAACATGCGCACACCGGTGATGCCCATGACCCCGTCCTTGGCGGCGAGCTTGCGGATCGCCTCGTCGGTCTTGACCCGCGGATGGTCGTTGAGCGCCCGGCAATTGGAATGGGTGATCGCGACCGGGCGCGGCGACAGCTCGATCGCGTCGAGCGTGGTGCGATCGCCGCAATGGGAGACGTCGATCAGCATGCCGGACGCGTTCATCGCTTCGATGATCTGCACGCCGAAATCGCTGACGCCGCCATCGACCCGGTCGGTGGCGCCCGACCCGAGCAGGTTCTGCGCGTTGTAGGTGAGCTGGGCGCAGCGCATGCCCAGGCGGTAGAACAGGGCGACATCGTCCGGGGTGCGGAAGTGTTCGGCGTTCTGGACACCGATCATCACCGCCACCTTGCCGTCGGCCTTGGCACGGTCGAGGTCTTCCGCCTCGCCGACCAGCGTGAAGACGTGCCCGTTCCGGCCGACGAAGCCGTTCCATGCGGCCATGTAGGCGAGCGTCTCCTGGAACGCGTCCGGACCGCCGAGGCCGATGGCGTGATGCAGGGCGGTGATGCCGCTGGCCCGCATGTCGGCTGCGTCCTGGTCGCTGATGCGGATGGCCGGGTACTCGGGGCGAAAATCGATCTTGATCACGCCGAGCATGTCGATGACCAGGGACTCGCGGACGAGATCGACTGCTCGGGTGGAGTAGTCGGTGGCCACGCCGGGGATGACCGCATGGCGGCCGCGCGCGATGGCGGGAAACGCGATCGCGCCCGCAGCCAGGGCGGCCACGCCACCGAGCAGACGTCGGCGGGTCAGGACAGGGGCGTGCGGTGTGGTGGACATGGCCATCTTCCGAGAATCCCGTTACGGCAATATTTATCCTGATCAGAGAATTGTCAAGGAATATCGGACGCATTGTCCCGAAAATGCGCTGCATTGCAGCATCAGGCGCGTCGCCATCCGGGGGCGACCGCACGGCGCACAGCACGCCGACGCGGTGCGGTGGCGGGCAAGGACCGCGGGGCTAGATGTGATCTTTCAGTAGGTTGTTCATCCGGGGCATCTCTGGAAGATGGGGGTTACCAAGCCAACCCAGCCCCAGGAGCCCCGGATGAACCTGCATAAACATGCCCGATTGACGCCCCATGGTCGAGCGCTGCTCGTGCGCCGGGTCCTGCAAGAAGGATTGCGGGTGGTAGAAGCTGCGCAGGCGTGCGGTGTCAGTCCGCGTACCGCCTACAAGTGGCTCGATCGCTTCCGCTGCGAAGGGGCGGCTGGGCTGGCGGACCGCAACTCCCGGCCCGCGCGGTGCCCCCATGCGACGCCCGCATCGGTGACGGTGCAAGTGCTGGCGCGGCGGCGCGAGCGCCAGACCTATCGTCAGATCGGCGATGCGCTGGGGTTGAGTCAGAGCACCGTCGCCCGGATCGTTCGACGGGCCGGTCTCAACCGGCTCTCGGCCCTGGAGCCACCGCGTCCCCA